>JBJTUI010000001.1:0-3752 GCA_046080625.1 Elainella sp.
TGAGGCATCCTCTGCTGAAGGGGTTGTGAGTCTAGTTGCAGCATCATATCGCTTCTAGAGAACGATTTGGGCACTCGGTGAATCAATTGCTCCAGTAGCTGTGCCCAAGGGATGCTATTTCGGTTCATGGCTTAATATCAGAATTTGAAATGGCAGTCTGGATGGGTCGCCGTTTGGGTCGCCGTTTAGGTTGCAGTTTGGGTTGCAGTTTTAGAGTGTTTCGACGGCTTCCAGACCAGGTCAAAACAGGGCCAGCTTCCGAAGACAGATTTGATCTTTTATTAAAGTATCCTAAAAAGCTGAGCCAAGCTGAAAATTGCCGCCTCGCTTAGTACTACTGCACAAAGAGTACTACTGCACAAAGAGTACTGTTGCACAAACAGGTATTCTGGGCGTTCTGGGGCTAATTCCAGACAGATTACTCAATAATTACTCAAAAAAGTCGGCAGGTAACGGTTTTCAGGTTGGGCCGCTTCGTCCTGAATCGCTTCGTCAATCTCGGGTGACAGCAGCAGATGCAGCGGTTCGCTTTGCTCGGGCTCCGAAGCCTTTCCAGCATAGTGGCTGAGCTAGCCCCAATCGGTATCGATTTTCACGAACTGGACTCAGTAATCAGCTGCCAGAGTTGATTCCCTGGGACAGCGCAAAGCAGGCCGCTCTGCTGGGATTGGGGCAGGTGAAGCAGGCAAAAACCAGAGAGACCGCTTTGCTTTCCCGATCTCGCCCATGGCGTCACCGGATAGCGGCGATTGCAAATTTTTGTGTAGACTACAGCTAGTTCTAGCTAAGGTGACTTGGCTAGTCAGGTAGCAAGCCTGTTTCTTCTTCGGTCTTTTTCGGTCTATTCGATCTATTTGGTCTATGTTGACGCAGCCCCCCGCTTCTGATCCCGTCTGGCTCTCGGTTGTGCGCCTGTTGCGCTGGGACAAACCCGCTGGTCGTCTGATTCTAATGATTCCGGCCCTCTGGGCAGTCGTGCTGGCCGCAGGCGGCAAACCGCCCCTGCCCCTGTTTGGCGTGATTGTATTGGGCAGTCTGGCCACGAGCGCCGCTGGCTGTGTTGTCAACGACCTCTGGGACCGGGATATTGACCCGCAGGTCGCCCGTACCCGGACTCGTCCTCTGGCCGCCAAAGCCCTGTCCGTCAAGACTGGCATCGGGGTGGCTCTGGTGGCCTTTGCCTGCGCCTGGGTGCTGGCCGCCTACCTCAATTCCTTTAGCTTCTGGCTCTGTGTGGCCGCCGTGCCGTTCATCCTGCTCTACCCCCTGGCCAAGCGCGTGTTTCCGGTACCACAGCTGGTGATGGCCCTCTGCTGGGGCTTCACGGTGCTGATCAGCTGGAGCGCCGCCACCGCTGGCCTCACCCAATCCACCTGGCTGCTCTGGGGTGCAACAGTGCTCTGGGCGCTGGGGTTTGACACGGTCTATGCCATGGCCGACCGGGAAGACGATACCCGGATTGGCGTCCAGTCTAGCGCTCGCTTCTTTGGCTCCGCCGCGCCTCTGGCCGTTGGCCTCTGTTTCGCCAGCACGACTCTGCTGCTGGGGCTGACAGGACTAAAGCTGGCCCTGAGCTGGCCCTTCTGGCTGGCGCTGCTGCTGGTCACATCAGGCTGGATCTGGCAGACGATTCAGCTGAACCAAGCCAATCCAGACTCGGGCCTCTACGGCCAAATCTTCCGCCAGAATGTCTGGCTGGGGTTTGTGCTGCTGCTGGGGATGGAGGCGGGGATGTTGGTGTAGGAGGGTGAGGGTGTAATTCCCCAACCTCTGGGCCAAAGCTGGGAGTGCTAAACAAAAAAAGACCGACCCCTCCCAGAGCCAGCCTTAGCAGTTTACAGATTGACGTTGTCGTTCGTTCAACTTATCGTGCGTTCAAGAGCTTAGACGCTCAGAAACCTGCCTATCTACACGTTCCCAATCGGCGATAGGTCTGAGGATACCTACAAACTTGTTGTACCCTTTTCCAGAAAGTATTGTAACAAGTTACACAAACATTAGTTATAGAACTTAACAGACAATCTGCTCTAGGTATATAAACTTATCTAATCAGAGGGCTGGGAAGGTGGGTAATGCTCGGTAGCGGTTTAGGCTGGGCGGCGGTTCAGGTTGGGCGGCAGGTGGACTCCACAGATGCTATGGCTTCGCCGAATTATCGCTAAACTAAGGCTAGCTAAAATTGGCGCAGCTTCTAGTAGGCTCGCCTTTGGCCAGTCGCGCCACTTGCCCCCTGCTACGTCCTGCCACGCCCTGTCACTTATCTTGTTGGCCGTTGGCGTCCCAAAGTGGAGCCAGGGCAGTCCAGCTAAAGCATAGTAGAGCTAAAGCACAGTAGAGCTAAGCCTAGTAAAGCTCAAACTGGCAGCGTTCCGGCAAGCTCGATTCAGCAAGCTCGACTCGGCTATTGCCCTCTGCTGATCTTTTACCTAGCTCAAATCTGCAATTCTGGTGCGGCCTGACACTCTTTGCCTGACACTTTTTAGCGCCAGCTGCGTCTCAAGGTTCTACTGCCCCTACCCCAACTTTTTCAAACCTGAGCTGTTTTGTGCAGGTCTAGCCACAAGCAGCGGTTTTGCATTTGTTTCAACGTTTTTCTTCTGAGGATTTTGCCATGTTGCCACATAAGTCCGCTTCGACCCTCCGTTGGTCTATGGGTGCCGCTCTGCTGGGCAGTCTGTTGACCTGGACGAGCGCTGCCTCGGCCCTGCCAATTTGGGACCAGCTCAGCCAGATGACCAGACAGGCAACTGAACAAACCGTGGGCCAAACCACCGGACAATCCGGTAGCTCATCGCAGACCCCGGCTCAGCGTCAGCCCAGCCCTTCGGGTTCCGGCCAAACCACCCAGCCGACCCAAAACCTCAGTGATGTGCGGTTTAGCTGCCAGATGGCAAACGGCCAATATACCGTGATGTATAATCCCCAGAGCCAGCCCAACCAGTACTATGCCTGGGCCACCCCAACGGCACTGGGAGGCGGCTGGAGCCCGGAGCGCCGCTGTAACGAAATCAGCCGTCGCCTGGAGTTCTATCGGCCCGATGGTCTGTTAGAACTGCAAACTGGCGTCGAGAATGGCTACAACACGGTTTGCGTCACCACCGAAGACGTTTCTACCTGCCGGATTGTGCTGACCGTGCCGCCCGGACAAGACCCGGTAGCCGTGCGCGACCGCATCTTCAATAACCTGCTGGTGGCCGATAGCGGCCAGCAAACCACAGCCGCCGTGGCTTATCAGGACAACGGAGATGGCATCCTCAGGCATCTTGGCCAGGTGCTGGGTGTTGATCTGGGTGGAGGCAGCACAGTTCGCGGCCCCAGCCCCAGCAGTATCAACCTACGGCCTTTCCTAGACTCGGCAGATGGCGGCACCGGCTCCAGGCTCCAGGCCCAACCTGTTGCTCCCACCGCTGCCCCCAGCCAGCCCAGCGCGCCCCGCCTCAACCCTGGCAATTTCCGCTAGAGTTCTGCTTGCTAGAGTTCTGCTGGGCTGAGTTGACTTTGGCCTCCAGTCGGTTTTTGGTGTAAACCTTGAGGCAACTGGGGGTCTGGCCTTGGAAAGCTGGTCTATCCATGACCTGCAATCAGCCATGGCTTCAGGACGCAGTTTCCCGCAGCGCTTCAGGAACTGTGCTCCTATAGCTTCAGATCGACTTGAGGCAAAGCTGAGATTCTGATGAGCTTGATAAGATGTGTAATGAGTTGTCTGAATCGTTGAATTCGTTAGGCAGAATAGAAGGAACTTGCCAGGACTG
>JBJTUI010000002.1:0-2878 GCA_046080625.1 Elainella sp.
TCTATGAAAAAGGAGTCAAGCTGTTGGCTAAAGAATTAGAACCCTATCTACCCTTCTGGCAAAGGTCTGATACCCTGCCTAAATGGGATGTCACCATCCTTCCTACTTGAACGGGGTGTTATTTATTTGCGAACCCCTTATCGCTGCAATCGACCCCCAGCAGCGGAAATTCGTTTGGCAGGGCTTTTACCAGGCTACCATCCAGCCGCCAGAGGTTAGTGACGCCATCGGAGCCAACGGAAACCAGCAGATTTTTGCGGGGACAGAAGGCCAGATCCCAAACGTTGGGTGAGCCGGTTTCCAGGGTTTTACGCAGCTTTCCCTGAACCGTCCAGAGCACGATTGTGCCGTCGGTGATTGCCCCAGCCACGGTTTGGCCATCGGGGCTAAAGGCCACACTCCAGACGCGGTCACTTGCTCCCGTCAGCGTTTGGCGCAGGCTGCCGTCTAGCCGCCAGAGCTTCACCGTCCGGTCGCCGCTGGCCGAAGCAATCGTCTGGCCGTCGGGGCTGAAGGCGACTCCCCAGACGGGGGCGCGGTGGTCCTGAATGCTGTGTTCCAGCCTGCCCTCAACCGTCCAGATATTCAGCTTGCCGTCTAGACTGGCCGCCGCGACTCGCCGACCGTCCGAGCTAAGGGCCACCCGATGCACCGTGTTCTGGTGTTGCAGCGTCTGGAGCAGTTTGTCGTCCTTGCGCCAGAGCTTCACGGTTTTGTCGTTGCTGCCGGTAGCAACTAGCTGGCCATCGGGGCTGATATCTACCCCCAGCACGTTTCCCTGGTGGCCGCTGAGCTGATTGGTTTCGTTACTGCTGAAAATCGCCTGATCCAGGGCTTGGGCGACCTGACGCTGGCTGTCCCGATTGGTAGATCCCAGGCGGCTGAAGATGCGCTGGGCCTTGATCGCCACCAGCAGGGCATCGAGCTGCCGATCCGAGGCAAACAGCCCCTGGGAAGACGAGGTCAGAGCCTGCACCTCACTCAACCGAGCGGCGTAATACTGCCGCCAGGCAAACAGGCTCAGCCCCAGCGTCAGCACCAATCCCATCGAAGTAACCCCCAGCAGGGCCGACTGTAGGCGAGCCGACTTCTGCTCCTGCTGTAGGCGGGCATTCACCTCGCGCAGCCGTTCGGCCTCCAGCCGCTGCTGAATCTCCTGCTGGTTGGCGGTCTGGCTGGCCTGCAAAAACTGGTAGTCCAGATCCGCCCAAACTCTTGTTCTGGCTCCAGATCTGCGCCTCTTGCAAAGCCTGTCCCCTGAGCAGCCAGGAGGGGTCCTGCTTGCCGGAGGCTAACCAGCCTTGCAGCATGGCGCTGTAGGGTCGGAGGTTGGCCAGCTGTTGTGCACCCAGCTTTGATCGAAGATGGCCTGGTAAATTCGGTTTTTGACCTGGAGCTGGCCCTGGCGTTTGCAAACTAGGCCCGTCAACAGCAGCTCTAGCTGGTCGGCACTATCGTCACTTTTAAGGCCCTCCTGTTCCAAAATCTGCTGATACAGCCCCAACAGCCTGCCCGACCGCTGCGGGTCTGCCAAAAGCCGATTGCAAATCGTCTGCAGGTGCTCGGGACTGTCCTGGCTCTCCCAATTCTCCAGAATCTGGGTGTGGACAATTTGTGCTACCCAATCGGCCTCGGTTTCTGGTGGCCTATCTGACGACTTGTCTGGCGACTTGTCTGGGGATAGTTCTGGAGGAATTAAGGCAGAATTTACATCCTGGGTGAGGCTGGTTGCGGCCTGGGTCGCCGTTTGCACCGCTTTCTGGCAGAGTTTCTGGGTCAGCAGCGGCTGTCCTCCAGTCCAGCCCAGGATGGCTGCAAGCACCGCATCGGCATGGCTCACCCGTCCCCCCAGGCCAGCCAGCAGG
Organism: Elainella sp.; assembly: GCA_046080625.1. GTDB lineage: Bacteria > Cyanobacteriota > Cyanobacteriia > Elainellales > Elainellaceae > Elainella. The sequence continues at coordinate 1,866 of JBJTUI010000002.1, forward strand.
GGTTGGGCCTCGTCGAGCCGAAAGTCTTGCAGCTCAATCGCCCGACCAACGTTAAACGGGGTGCGCTGGCGGTCGCGAATCAGATCCGCAGGCGTTGCCACCCCAAATAACACCCAGGTCAATCGTCGATAGGCTGGCTGGCTGTGGCGCTGTTCATGGCAGGCCCGGATCAGGGCAAAAAAATCGTCGATTGGGAAATCGAGGCTGAGGGCGCTGTCGATCTCGTCTACCAGAACAAACAGGCGCGTCTCGGAGCGCTGCTCCAGAATTTGATCGATCAGCAGATGTAACTGCTGCACCATCGGCAAGCCTTCCCAGATCTGCCACTGGGTCCTGAGATCGATCTGGTCTAAAAGCTGGAAGTCGCGCAGCAGCTCGAGCATTACCCCGCGATACCACTGCTGATGGGACACCTGCTCACTGCCGAGTTGGCTCATATCCAGGTAGGCACAGGCATAGCCCTGCTGCTGGAGGCGGCGCTGGGTGCGGGTGCGCAGGCTCGATTTGCCCATTTGGCGAGCGTTAAACACATAGCAAAATTCCTCGGCCAGCAGCATCCCATAGAGATCCTGGTCGGCTCGCCGGATCACATAGGTCGCATCATCAGCGACTAGACTGCCGCCCACCTGATAGCTCCTCATCCGATCGTCTCCCTCCAAATAGAGCAGCTTGGTCATGTGGCTTACCCCTGCTAGCTCTGCTGACCCGCCTGTCCTGACCGCAGCGCAAAGGCGAGGTGCAGCAGGTAGGGATGGCCTCCCACTGACTCAAGCAAAGGCTGCAACTGGTCGAATCCGATTCCGGCCTCGGGTAGCTCGTACCGTTCGGCCAATTCTTCGATCTGGGCTGGCGTCAATTCGGGCAGACTCAGCAGCAGTCATCAACCTCCGGCAAAGCCGGAGGCTTGAGCATATGGGAGCCGCTCAAAGCGGCTTACCATTCATCAGACAATCGCAGTTGGTCAATTCGTTGATCCTCTATCTCCTGTTGCTCAATGTACCGTCGTACCATCG
>JBJTUI010000003.1:0-15010 GCA_046080625.1 Elainella sp.
TGTGTTTATCTCCTACGGTTTGGTTCAAGCCACCGTGGGAGTTACTTTACCTGCGCTCCGGAACTCCGGGAACGCTCAAAGCTGGTCAAGTCGCACTGGTAGAACCAGTGGCTTACCTTCTGAGCTACTGACAAGTTATTCACAAATCATCTACTCTAACGTTCATGACTTCAATTCAGCTAGTTGTATTTGATATGGCGGGCACGACGGTGCGGGACGACAACGAGGTGCTGCACTGTTTTCTGGAGGCAGCAGCAGCCACAGGGCTGGAGGCCGGGGCAGCTGAGGTCAATCCGATGATGGGCTGGCCCAAAAAGCGGGTGTTTCAAACCCTGTGGCAGCGGCAAGTTGGAGCAGCCGATTATCAGGCTAAGGTCGAGCAGTCGTTCGGCAAATTCAAGCTTTTGCTGGAAGACCACTACCGCACCCAGCCCGTGGTACCCACGGAAGGCTGTTTGGAGCTGTTTGACTGGCTGCGCTCGCGCCAGATCAAAATTGCCCTGAATACGGGCTTCTACCGGGAAGTAACCGATATCATTTTGCAGCGGTTGGGCTGGGATCAGGGGCTGAATGCCGAGTATGTCGGCAGCGATTCCCTAATTCAGGCCTCGATCACGCCGTCTGAAATCTACAATCAGGAAGGGCGGCCTGCCCCATACATGATCCAGAAGGCGATGTACCTGCTGGGCGTTCGCGACCCGCAAACTGTGGCGGTACTGGGCGATACACCTGCCGATTTGGAAGCTGGATTCAACGCCCACTGCGGTCTGGTGCTGGGCGTGACCAACGGCACCCATACCGAGGCGGAACTCCAGCCCTATCCCCATCACGGTTTCCTCAACTCGCTCCCAGAACTACCCGCTAAAATTCAGTAAGTTGCTCTCCTAATTGATTTAATTGATTCAATTCTACTTATGTCAACTTCTGATCAGGTCGATGTCGCAATCGTAGGCGCGGGAATTGTCGGGCTGGCCCATGCTCTGGCCGCAGCCAAACGCGGCCTGTCTGTGGTGGTACTGGAGCGCAATCCGGCAGCGGTCGGAGCCTCAATCCGCAACTTCGGCATGGTCTGGCCAATCGGACAGCCCGCTGGTCCGCTGTACGAGCGCGCCTTGCGGAGCCGGAAAATCTGGCTGGAGGTGGCCGACAAGGCCGGGTTTGCCATCGATCCCTGTGGTTCTCTGCATGCGGCCTACCGCCCCGATGAGCTGGCGGTGCTGGAAGAATTTGTCGCCACTTCGGATCACGCCCAGTCAGACCTACAGCTGTTGACACCCGCCCAGGTGGCCGCCAAGAGTTCGGCGGTGCGGCAGGATGGACTGCTGGCCGCCCTCTGGAGCAGCACAGAGGCGATTGTCGATCCGCGAGAGGCGATCCGCAGGCTGCCGGAGTTTCTCGCCCAGACCTACGGCGTCACCTTCCGGTTTGGCACAGCCGTGACTGAAATCGCCGCTCCTAAACTGGTGGCGGGCCGGGAAACCTGGACGGCAGAGCGGATTTTTGTGTGCAGCGGCGCAGATTTTGAAACGCTCTATCCAGAACTCTACACCCAGATCGATATCACAAAAGTCAAGCTGCAAATGCTGCGTACGGTGCCCCAACCCCAGGGCTACCACATCGGAGCGGCGCTTTGCGGCGGCCTCACCCTGACCCACTACGGCTCCTTTGCCCACTGCCCTGCCCTCAGCGCCCTTAAAGCTCGAATCCAAACCGAGACGCCCCATTTTCCCCAGTGGGGCATTCACGTAATGATGTCCCAGAACGCCTCCGGGGAATTAATCATCGGCGACTCCCATGAATACGGACTGAATCCAGAACCATTCGACCAGACGTTAATCAACCAATATATTTTGGATTATCTGGACCAGTTCGTGCAGGTGCCCGACTTGACGATTGCCGCTACCTGGCACGGCGTCTATGCCAAATGCCCTGGTAAAACTGAGCTAGTAGCCCAGCCGGAACCGGGCGTGACGATTGTGAATGCCCTGAGCGGGGCCGGGATGACGCTGTCGTTTGGACTGGCCGAAGCGGTGATGGCCTGAATGATGGCCTGAGTGAGGCTAGGCTAGAATCATAAAGGACTCCGGCGGTTTAGCCTGGGGAACCTGACCCCAATTTCCCTCTTGCCTCTGCATGTTCCGCTACCGCTGGCCAGCTCGATTTCTGCCTTTGCCGCTCTGGGCCGCCTCTCGATTGTCGCCGTCTGAGATATTCCCAGAAGTCCGGTTTGGCACGACCTTTAGCCAGCTCCAGTGCCGCTACCTGGGGCTAGACTACCGCGATACGTTTCGACAGATTTGCGGTTTGGGGTTTGACCGGATTCGCCTCTGCGCCTACTGGAACGAGATCGAGCCCCAGCCCAACCAGTTTGACTTCACGGTCCTGGACTGGCTGCTAGAAGAATGCGACCGCCAGCAGATTCAGGTGGTGTTGGCTCTGGGCATGAAAACGCCGCGCTGGCCGGAGTTCCATTTCCCCGACTGGATCAGCCAGCGCCACGAAACGGGAGCTGGTTCCAAACCGCTGGATCAGCGCAGCCCCGCCCTGGCTGAAGCGACCCTGACCTGGCTATCCGCCGTGGTTCAGCACCTGCGCCATGCCCCAGCCCTGGCCTACTGGCAGATCGAAAACGAGCCCTTCACCCGCCTGGAGATTACCGGCGGTCGTTTCCTCAGCCCGGCCTTTATCCGACGCGAGGTCGCCCTGCTGCGTGAACTGGCTGCCCAGCCCTTGCTCCTGACCGGCTCAATTGCCCTGCCTTCCGCCAACGCCCCGGAAGACGAAGCCGCCCTACAGGACTGTCTCACCCTGGCCGACGCGGTGGGTCTGAATGTCTACAGCAAAGTTCCCCTGGGTCAAACCCGCTATTACCTGGAACCGCAGCCTGCTTTTTGGCAAACCCTAGAGCGCTGGCAAATCCAGATCCACCAGGCCCAGAAATCTGCCTGGATCGCCGAAGCCCAGGCCGAGCCCTGGGAGCCCCACTAGCTCGTGGCCACCAGCGGACGCCTGCATCCCAGCGCCTCCCCGACCCGCACGGTCCAGCTTGTGAACCAACTCGCCAGTTTGGGCTACGAGACGATTCTGCTCTGGGGCTGTGAATATTGGTACTGGCAGCAGCGGCAGGGCTGGCCCGACTGGTGGCGAACGATGCAGCGGTTGCTTGACCGGCAGCCCCCTAATCTACCTCCCCCAATCTAAGTGAACCTAGCTGTCACCCAGGCAGAGGCCGCGAGTCGCGATCAGCGCTGTGGAGCCAGAAATGCTTCCTCAATTAGCGCAATCTCTGTATCTTTTAGGTGATATAGCGCGTAGATGAGCTGATCAATTTTCCAGTCGGTTTGCTGCATAAGTTGATTCACTTCAGCATCTCCAGAACTGTCCGGCTTGAGCTGAAGTCGCTGTTGCACCAACTGGACGACCTGCTGGTAGATTTCATCCGAATCGGGAGGCGCGATTGGCAGCTGGCGGAGCTGGGGCGGGCCGATGCGCAGGTAGCCGCCCTGGAGGCGATTGCCGCCAAAGCGGGTCAGCAGATAGAAACTCAGCAGATGACTGTTGAGCAAACCCAGCAGGTAGTGGGGATCGAGGGGAATCCCGGAATCCGGGTTGCAGACCGGTAAGCCAATCACCGTGGTTGATTTGCCCGCCAGCACGCTACCGCTCAGATCCAAAACGCTCTCGATCCGCAGGCCCATGCCCGCCACAATCAGCTTGGGCTGGCGGCTTTGGTGCAGTCGTTTGGGCAGCAGATCGCCCAGCTCAGCCGCAGCCACAACCGGGTGAAGGTAGCTCTGGCCCAGATAGCGTAAGGGTTTCTGGCCCCACAGCATCTGGTAGCGATCGAGAGTGCCGCTGTTGACAAAGCGCAGATCGGCAGTATCGGGGCATGGCTGGTTGCGGATCAGTTCCTGGAGCCGATAGGCTTCGGCCACCGTTGCCGCTCCCGTCAGGTTGGCCCAGTCTCCCAGTTTCGGGCGTTGTTCAAGCCGGTGAACAAGATTCGTATGGGCTTGAATTCCGACCAGCCAGGGCAGAGGCGACTGTTTCATTAGCTGAATTGGATAGGTCAAGCCCACTCGCTCCAGGGTTTGCATTTGCTCATATTGGGTGAAGCTAGACGAGCGTGGGCTGTTTTCAGGGACATGGCTATTTTCACAGGTACAGTTGTTCTCAGGGACATAGCTGTCCTCACAGGTACAGTTGTTTTCAAAAACCTGGCTATTCTCAGAGACATAGCTACCTCCACAAACATAGGTATTCTCAGAGATATAGACAACTGGATAAACCGCGGCATCGAAAACAGCGGTCTGAGAATAATCGCGCAAACTCCAGAGACGGGTGCGGCTGAGCAGCTGGCGGGCTCCACTGGCATAGTTGGCGGCCAGCAGCTTATTGGGCACCACAAGGCTGGTAATGCCGCCGGGACGGCAGAGCTGGAGCGCTTTTTCAATGAACACACAAAACAAATCCCAGTTGCCGGTCGCGGTCTGGTAATGCTGGGCGCAATAGCTGCGCCAGGAGACAAATCGGCTTGACATCAGCTCGGCATCCAGGTAGGGCGGATTGCCCAGTACCAGATCAAAACCCTGCCGCACCTGCGGAAATACCGTCGGCCAGTCGAGCGCCAGCGGATCAACTTCAGGATCGGCGACCACGGCGTTGCCCTGGTGAATCAGCTGATCCAGGTCGGGGAGAACTGCCAGGGATACGGAGGCGGATATAGGCGCTGTTTCCAGCAGCGTTAGCCAGAGGGAGAGTTTAGTAACCTGAACTGCCATCAGATCAATGTCAACCCCGTGAATTCGGCAGAGCAGCTGCTGACATTCAGAGAGACTCGCCGGACGCTGGTATAGAAGCCGATGGCGCTCCAGCAGATATTGATAGGCTGCCACCAGAAACACGCCGCCTCCACAGGCCGGATCGAGCAGCAGCGGCGCTTCAGTAAATTTATCGAGCGTGGCCTTCACCACATAGTTCACCAGAGCAGCAGGTGTATAATACACTCCGCCCGATTTACGAGCGGCCCGACCGTCCGATAGGGACACCGTCTGCTCATAGATCTGCCCCAAACAGTTGACCGGCAGCGCCGCATATTGGCTGGGATCGGGATAGTAGAGGCTGCTGAGCAGCGATTGCAGCAGAGCGTCAAGCAAGCCGCCCAACGAATGGGAGAACACAGACGGATGCGGTAGGGCAAACAGCGCCAATCGCTGAGCCGAACGCTCACAGAGATTTTGCCAATACCGATAAAGCTCCCTATAGGGCTGAGTCTGGGCGATCTGCTTGAGCCGATCTGCTGCTGCAATTTGGCGAGACTCCCAGAGATGCAGACAGACTGCAATTACTGTCAGATGGGAAATCAGCTGATTTGGAGTTTGCCCCAAATCCTTGAGTTCAGCCTGCGCTTGAGCCAGATTGACCGCACTCGTTCTTTGCCAAGCCGCCATTAGCCCTAAAACAGACTGCTGAACGCTCATCCGCTTGCCCCAAACCATCATACCAAGATTGTATCATGGCTTATTCTTCTACAAAAGAATTTCTCTCAACGGCAGCCGGGATCAGGCCACCGCTGAGAGATTGAGTCAGAGTCAGGGCAGAGGGCTTGCCCCTACAGCAGCGGAAGCTCGGCGATTTGGGTCAGCCCGACCGATTGCAGCAGCGCCTGCCACTGGTTGATCAGGGTCGGGTTTTGGGGCTGGGTCCGCCTTAAATCGGCCAGAGTGGCCAGCGCGTCATACCAGAGCCCGGCTTCGGCGTAGAGCCCGGTCTGCCCCGCAGGCGTTGCCGCTACGAGTGCCTGGCTGGTGCCCGGATCATACTCAACCCGCTTCACCCAACCCGACACAAAAACATCCGCCGAGCGGTCGAGCGGTTCGCAGACAAGCGAGAAAAACCAGCGATAGGATTGGTTGACCTGCAGGGCGGGTGCGGTTTCAGGCAGGGTGAACTGCATGATTCCGGCCTGTTTAGCCAGCGGCACCTGGGTTTTATACAGCTCGGTGTTGTTGGCATCGAGCAGGACGAACTCGGCAACCGCAGCAGTCTGTGGCACATACCAGAAAAAGCTGGGTCGAGCAGCCAGCGTCAGGCCCAAATTGCTCTCGGGCATCAGGGCGGTCAGGTGGGGCTGCTGGACCAGACAGCCGCCTCTTGTGCCTCCACCCTCTCGACGACCGGGTAACCCCTGGTCGGGCGGTGTGTATTGGGCAAGGCTGGGCAGAGTTAGCGCCAGCCAGGTTAAACCCATGACGAGGCCAGGCAGGCTGAGTTTTGAACTTGATTTTAACGAGCGATGAAAGCGGTGAAACTTGAGAAAGCGACGAACCATAGTAGCTGCATCCAGTTTCCAAAGGGGCTGTTCTGCTAACTACAGGATAACAAGGGGCGATTTCTGGAATTTGCGAGGTCTGGCGGATCGCAGGCGGCAAGCTGCTGGCTGCTCAATTGCTGCACCTGACACAACCTAGCGGAGCGTTAAGTTGCTGAGGGTCGCCTCTAGGCATCAGGGGAATTCAGGGCTTGCGTTCCACGGCGTCTCGGGTGGTTTTGTAGGCTTCGACGAAGGTGCGGAATGACTCCTGGGAGATCCGGTCCTGGACGAGATCGGTAGAGGCCTGCTCCAGGATCTGGTCTAGCTCCTGCTGCACCAGGTCTTTGCTGCGCTGTTTGTCCTGCATCAGCTGGATCAGGGTCTTGATGTAGGCCGCCGAGACTTCACGCTGGCTCTGGAGGGTCAGCTGTTTTTCGCGCTCGATGGTTTCGCGGGCGGTTTTGTAGGCGTCATTGAAGGTGCGAAACGACTCCTGGGAAATTCGTTCGTCTACCAGATCTGCTGCGACTTGGCGATAGATCTGATCCAGATTCTGCTGTTTGGTGTCCGGGTCGGTGGCGGCCTTCATCAAATCCAGCGTTTGCTTGATATAGCGGTCGGCGTAATCCTTTTTGCGGCGTTCGACCCAGTTTTTCAACTCCCAGAGCCAGGAGCCGAACAGCAGCCCCACGGTCAACAGCAGGGCCAGAAAGTCGGCGTTTTCCTGGACGAAGGAGGGCCGATTGCGTTCGTAGTAGCTCAGGGCTCCGGCGTGAATTGGCAGATCGCTGTCGCCCTGGCGCGGGTCGCGGATGCTGGCGGTCAGGGGTTTGACTTCCGCTGACTCGGCCTGGATCTGGTCGGCAATCTGCTGGCGACGCTCGTTGATCACGGCTGTGATCTGGCGAACTACGGCATCGGGAACGTCTTGCCGGGCCAGCAGCAGACGCTCTACCGCAATTGTGTTCAAATCGCGCTCGGGCACGGGTGGATTGCCCCGGTAGGCTCCCTGGGGAATCACGTCCGGCAGAAAGGCCGGATGCTTGATCTTCATAGCCGCCGCCTGTTCGATCCCAATCAGCCTGCCCTGATAGCGCTGCACCAGTTCTGCTACCGAGCGATTGCCCGCCGCCCGCACCCGAAACACCGCCACCGCCTGGTTGAGCTGAAACGCCTGATCCGCCGCCTGATCCGAGTCGCCGACAAACCTGAAGTCGGTTGCCTGAAGCCCGTAGTGCTCCGCTACCTCCAGAAACGAGCGAAACTGGCCGCCCTGCTGCTGGAGGCCAATCGTCTTGCCCTGCAAATCGGCAAACTGCTCGATGCCCGCCCTGTCCTTGACCACAAGCTGAAACAAATCGCGATACAGCACGGCTACGGTTCGTGCGGCGGTTGGAGCCGCTGCGTCTGCCTGGGCCGTCGCCAGCTGGGCCTCGTTATCTGCCAGTTGCTGCAAATTCGCAGATGTGCCGCCTGTCTGCACCACCTCGATCTGAATCCGGGGATGCTCGGCCTCGACCACAGCCTCAATCGCCCGACTGAGAACATAGCTCTCGCCCTGGGGATCGCCCGCCGCCAGCTTCAGCCGATAGACTCTGGTGCTGTTGATCCAGCTCAGAACCAGCGCCAGCAGCAGCCCCAGACTCAGCCCGCCCAGCGCCAGCGAAGCTAGCTTGCTGGAGGGTAGATGCGTAAACAGCGTCTTCCCGGTTTTGGTGGGCGCAGCTTGGCTCATAGTAAATCAGGTGAGGTGGCAACTCCACTCTAATTTGCCCTACCCTGGGTCGAGTATTGCCCAAATCACACTGCGCTCGATTTTGCACCCAGTTCTGCACTCCAATCTGCGCCCAGTTCTTAATCGCCTCTTAACGTTGATGCTTTGTCTGACTCTGGATTAACCAGTGTTTCTACTCTGTAAATCTGTGGAGCAGTTTCTCGATACCGTTGCGAGATAGATTCTCAGGGCATTCTAGCTGAAGCTCAGAACAGAGTTGGGTAAACGTCAGCTCGCGTTCGTTAATCATGCGGCAGGCCATATCCTTGAGCTTTCAAATATTGCTGGGGCTAGCTTTCTGGCCACCTAGCTTTTTTGGTCTATGCCCTGCTTATAGGCCATGAGATCGTCAAATCGAATCCGGCGATGAGTTCCCACTTTCCGGTACGGGATCTTGCCATCGTCAATCAGGCCGATCAGGAACGGACGTGACACTTTTAAGATATTTGCCGCTTGCTGAGTCGTTAATTCAGCATGGACAGGCATCAAGGCAACCGCATTGCCGTGGGCCATTTGCGTCAAGATATCAGTCAAGAGGCGAAAGGCAGACCTCGGAATCACAACCACCTCTTCTGGCCGATCCCCTGCTTGCACGTGAAGTTGGAAGTTGGACAGCGGCTTTCCAGCATCGTGCTGCTGATCTAGGAGTCTTGCAAGCTGACGGCTTGACTCGCGCGCAAGCTCTGCATCTGCGGCAGTTGGCGCAACTGCCTCTTGAAGCTGGGTGATTTCCATAGCCATTGGGGTTTGCTCGCACTGTTGATTTAATCCCTTGATTTAATCCCTTGATTTAATCCCTGACAAGAATTATTACAGCCCAGCATATGGTGCAAACGAATTAAATGCAACAAACGCAATAAACGCAATGACTTTTTGGACTAGGACTCGCACATCAGTACGAAATTAGCGGATCATCCTGAGGAAGCACGGTTTAATGGAGAGAGCTGGTCGCAGATCGCCAACTTGAATCAGAGACAGCAAAACGATCCGGCCAAATGCCTCTACAATGATTGGGATTTAAATGCTTATCCCTGGCTTTGACCTATGCCCCGTCGTGATGACCTCCATAAGATCTTGCTAATTGGCTCCGGGCCGATTGTGATTGGCCAAGCCTGCGAGTTTGACTATTCCGGTACCCAGGCCTGCAAAGCGCTGCGAGACGAAGGCTACGAGGTGGTGCTGGTCAACTCCAACCCGGCCACGATTATGACCGACCCGGAAACGGCAGATCGCACCTACATCGAGCCACTGACGCCGGAGATCGTTGAGAAAATTATCGAGAAAGAGAAGCCGGACGCGCTCTTGCCGACGATGGGCGGACAGACGGCCCTGAACCTGGCGGTGGCGCTGTCCAAAAACGGGGCGCTGGAGCGGCACAATGTCGAGCTAATTGGGGCGAAGCTGCCCGCGATCGAGATGGCCGAGGACCGCAAGCTGTTCAAGGAGGCGATGGAGCGGATTGGGGTCGGGGTTTGTCCTTCGGGGCTGGCGACGACGATGGCCGAGGCCAAACAGATTGCCCACGAAATCGGCTCCTACCCGCTGATCATCCGTCCGGCCTTTACGATGGGTGGTACGGGCGGCGGCATCGCCTACAACCAGGAGGAGTATGAGGAGATCGCCCAGTCGGGTCTGGACGCCAGCCCGGTGTCCCAGATCCTGGTCGAGAAGTCGCTGCTGGGCTGGAAGGAGTTCGAGCTGGAGGTGATGCGCGACCTGGCCGACAACGTCGTGATCATCTGCTCGATTGAAAACCTGGACCCGATGGGGGTGCATACGGGCGATTCGATTACGGTGGCCCCGGCCCAGACCCTGACCGACAAGGAGTACCAGCGCCTGCGGGATGCGGCGATCAAGATCATTCGCGAGATCGGGGTCGAGACGGGCGGCTCGAACGTCCAGTTTGCCATCAACCCGGAGACGGGCGAAATGATCGTGATCGAGATGAACCCCCGCGTCTCGCGCAGTTCGGCCCTGGCCTCGAAGGCGACCGGCTTCCCAATTGCCAAAATGGCGGCCAAGCTGGCCGTGGGCTACAGCCTGAACGAGATCCCCAACGACATCACCAAGAAGACGCCCGCCAGCTTTGAGCCGACGATTGACTACGTGGTGACGAAAATTCCCCGGTTTGCCTTCGAGAAGTTCCCCGGCTCCCAGCCCACCCTGACCACCCAGATGAAGTCCGTGGGTGAGGCGATGGCGATTGGCCGAACGTTCCAGGAATCGTTCCAGAAGGCGCTGCGCTCCCTGGAAACCGGACGGGCCGGATGGGGCTGCGACCGCTCGGAAAAACTGCCCAGCCTGGAGCAAATTCGGGCCGGACTGCGCACCCCCAACCCAGATCGGATCTTCACCGTGCGGCAGGCGATGCAGCTGGGGATGAGCGTCGAGGAGGTCTACGAGCTGACGGCGATCGACCCCTGGTTCCTAGACAAATTCCAGGAGTTGCTGGAAACCGAGAAATTTCTGCGGAAAACGCCGTTGAAACAGATCAGCCGCCCCCAGCTCTACGCGATCAAGCAGCAGGGCTTCAGCGACCGCCAGATCGCCTTTGCCACCAAGACCAGCGAGGACGAGGTGCGGGCCTACCGCAAGGGTTTGGGTATCGTGCCCGTCTACAAAACCGTGGACACCTGCGCCGCCGAGTTCGAGGCTCTGACGCCCTACTACTACTCGACCTACGAGTCGGAAACCATCGAGCTAAGCGAAGCCCGAGAAGAGAAAACCGCCAGCGTCGAAACCGAGGTGCTGCCCTCGACCAAGCGCAAGGTGATGATTCTGGGCGGTGGTACCAATCGGATTGGCCAGGGGATCGAGTTTGACTACTGCTGCTGCCATGCCTCCTACGCCCTGGGGGCCGACGGCTTCGAGACAATCATGGTCAACTCCAACCCAGAAACCGTCTCCACCGACTACGACACCAGCGACCGCCTCTACTTCGAGCCGCTGACCAAAGAGGACGTGCTGAACATCCTGGAGGCCGAGCAGCCCGAAGGCGTGATCGTCCAGTTTGGCGGCCAGACGCCCCTGAAGCTGGCCGTGCCCTTGCAGAAATACCTGGAAGAGATGAGGGGATGGGGGGATGAGGGGATGGGGAGTGACTCACCCCTCACCTCCTCACCTCCTCACCCCCTCACCCAAATCTGGGGCACCTCGCCCGACTCAATCGACGCCGCCGAAGACCGGGAGCGGTTCGAGAAAATCCTGCGCGACCTGGAAATCCGCCAGCCCGCCAACGGCATCGCCCGCAGCTTCGAGGAAGCCCTGCAAGTCGCCAAGCGAATCGACTACCCGGTCGTGGTGCGGCCTAGCTATGTCTTGGGCGGACGAGCGATGGAAATCGTCTATTCGGACGAAGACCTGAACCGCTACATGAAGTACGCCGTGCTGGTCGAACCCGATCACCCGATCCTGATCGACAAATACCTGGAAAACGCGATCGAGGTGGACGTGGACGCCCTGGCCGACCGGGAAGGCAACGTCGTGATCGGCGGCATCATGGAGCATATCGAACAGGCAGGCATCCACTCCGGCGACTCGGCCTGCTCGATTCCGACGATCACGCTCTCAGACGAAATCCTGGAGACGATCCGCACCTGGACGATTAAGCTGGCCAAAGCCCTGAACGTGGTCGGCCTGATGAACTTGCAGTACGCCATCCAGGGCACCGTTGAGGGCGACCGGGTCTACATCCTGGAGGCCAACCCCCGCGCCTCCCGCACCGTGCCGTTTGTCTCGAAGGCGATTGGCGTCCCCCTGGCCAAGATGGCCTCGCGGCTGATGTCGGGCAAAACCCTGGCCGAGCTAGACTTTACCGCCGAAGTCGTGCCCTCCCACGTCTCGGTGAAAGAAGCCGTGCTGCCCTTCGCCAAGTTCCCCGGCACCGACATCATCCTGGGGCCAGAAATGCGCTCGACCGGCGAGGTGATGGGCATCGACACCGACTTCGGCAAGTCTTTCGCCAAGGCCGAGCTGGCCGCCTCGCAAATTCTGCCGATGGGCGGCACGGTCTTCGTCTCGATGAACGACCGCGACAAGGAGGCCGCCGTGCCGATTGTCCAGGATCTGATTAGCCTGGGCATGAAGGTAGTCGCGACTTCGGGAACCCGCAAAGTCCTGCAAGAGAACGGCCTGGAGGTGGAAACCGTCTTCAAGCTGCACGAAGGCCGCCCCCACATCCTCGACTGGATCAAAAACGAGCAGATCCAGCTGATCATCAACACGCCCCTGGGTGCCACGGCCCAGATCGACGACCGGACGATCCGCCGCACCGCCCTGGCCTACAAAATCCCCATCGTCACAACAGTAGCCGGAGCCAGAGCCACCGCCGCCGCAATTCGGTCGCTCCAGTCGCAGCCACTGGAGGTGAAGGCGATTCAGGACTACGTGTAAGAGCGTGACGCGGGCTATGGTTTCAGCCTACCAGCCTTCGGATGTATAACGGCATCCCGCAGTATGCTAAGACTAAGTTATGTTCTTAGCGTTATGAAAAGGCGCAATGGCCAATTTAACCCCAAACGCAGAATGCTGAAGGTTGAAGAATGTGATTTCAAATGCCTTGCTGCCCTTGCGTCTCAGGCTAGATACGGTGGAAATCCTGAACACAAGAAGAATCCAGGCGATTTCGGTCTGATGCCCCCTGGTGGACCTAGACCAGGCAAATCTCTTTGTGATTCCGTTAAGGTTTTTACCAGGCAGGAAGCTCTAGAGTTGCTAAAGAGAGGCATTAAACACGGGCTAGTCAGCGATCGCTTTGAAGGACAGTGGCCTAAAAATGTGTGGTCGGTCATGGACGATGAAACTCCGCTAGAAGCGCAGCTTGAGTCAGCCGAGCAAGGAGTGTACCACGGTTATCCTATGCAGACTGAAGATCCATTTTGTGAAGAGGTGATTAAGCAATGGAGGATTCGGAGTGAATTCACTAAGTCTTAATTTTGAATGGCTCACAAGCGGCAATGATTCGCCCGAGATCCGACAGACCATGGGAATGTTTGGGCTGAAGGCGGGAAATATCAATCTTACGAGAAATGAAGATACCTGGTCTCAAACGCTCCGCGATACTGTTCTTATTTCTGCTTATCCTCTTGCTGCATGGATGGTGTCCTCGTGGTGGAGGTTACTTTATGAGCCTCTTCCTCCAACAAGAACTCAACCTTCAGTAAGTTGGAGGATGGCTCATGAGCTTACGGCAGCAAATCAAGGATTTATTTGGCCAAGAGTCATATTAGCTTCAGATACTGAGTCAATGCAGATATGGTCAACAGCGTCTAATCCTATCAACCAACAATCGGTTATATACATCAACAGCTTGAATCGATCCTTCCCAGTAGACCTCGTTGAATTTGAGCAAACTGCCAAGTCTTTTATTGAATCTGTTATATACCGACTTGATGCAACAGGGGTTGCTAACACTCCACTAGCTAACCTCTGGAGAGAAGTTCAGGAAGAACTTGCTGATTCATATTCAAGTCAGTATCGTCGCTGTGAAGCTGAATTAGGCTTTGATCCTGATGAGTGTCTTGAGAGCCTTGTAATAGATGCCCTGAATCTTGCTAGTCAGATCGGGGTCGAAACGTTTTCAGAGGTGGCTCCCGCTTGCAGCGCAGGCATATCAGAAGCAAAGCCACTCAGTACAACCATTACCGAACTAACCCAAGAATCAGGACTTGATGGAAAACCTGAGGTTTCTATTGATTACTCTGTCTCACAAAGTTTTTCAAGAGCACCTTGGCAAAAAGCCAATGAAGTAGCAACTCATCTACGCGATAAGCTAGATATTGGAGAAGAACCAGTTACTGATCAATATCTCTATGACTTGCTCGGCCTACAAAGATCTGAATATGAAGCGTTAACGCCCCCATCCCAGCGACATATTGCGATTGCAGTTCCATTAGAGAACTCTGGATTTAGATTTTATACTAGAAAAAGGCATCCAACTGGAAAAAGATTTGAATTGGCGAGATTTATTGGAGACTACTTGCTCTATGGAAATCATAAAGCGTCATGGCTTGCCAGCACTGATTTAAGAACATCAAGGCAAAAATATCAACGTGCTTTTGCGGCAGAATTTCTTTGCCCTCTCAGCAGCTTGCAAGCTTATTTAGGCAATGATTATTCAGAGTCGGCTATGGAAGATGCATCTGAACACTTTCAGGTAAGTTCAAGAACTATTGAGTCAATACTTACAAATAATGGATTGATTTCTTCTCTTCAGCCAGATAGTTATCTAGAAGCTAGTCTTCCCTATTAGTTGATCCAGACCTGCCGGGCTGCATTGCCGTGGGTGAAACTCTGGAAGAAGTCAGACAGCTGATTCGGGAAGCCGTCATCTTCCATCTCGAAGGTCTGCGAGCCGACGGACAGCCCATCCCTGCCCCTACTTCCATCTCTGACTATGTTGAAGCGAGTTGACAGCACCTCTAGGCCAGCACTGTAGCTGTGCTTAAATCTTTCCCGGGGGATTATCGGATTCGACGCGGGCTATAGTCTAGTGCCAGAAGCTATACTGAACTCTGCTGCCCATCCGCCTTCGTGGGGTAGATAGGCAGCAAGGTATCTGTCTATGTAGCTGTAGATGGGTAGATGAGCAGGGGCTGTCTATTTGATGAATTGTTATGCCGCTCAACCTCGGTAGGGATATAAGCAAAAGGCTACTTGTGGGTAGCGAAGCTTGAACAATTGTAAATTCTTGGTTGAGGTGCAATTGAAGGGTTGATGATAGGGTGTGATTGCAGTTGAATGCGCGATGTTAGCGATCTTCACAACAGTTTTAAGAAGTTGGTCTTAGTACCGGACAAAAGCTTGCAAAAAGGGAGTGGGAGAGGGTTTCATGAGAATTACCACATTCTTAGACCACAAAACCCTCATGCAACAGATTAGCCTAATCCGCAAAACTTTACAGCCCCATCTCGACTGGCACGGCG
>JBJTUI010000004.1:0-17937 GCA_046080625.1 Elainella sp.
CCTTGAAGGACTGGCTGCGCCACAATCGAGTCTTGACTCTACGCGGATGCGAGTAGAGCTAGCAGAGGCTGAGCCAGAACTGCTGGAAATTACCCAGGACAAAGCCGAGCCTGTATCCTTTGCTGCTGAACCTGCTCCTGAACTTCTGGCCCCAGAAAGCTTGATCGTCCCTGGGCCAGAGCTCACCCCAACAGCTGAACCCGCCTTGTCTGAGGCAGTTGCGCCGTCCGAGCCAGCCCCACCTGAACCAGCCCTGCTTGAGCCAGATTCGCTTTCAGGCGATTCAGCTAGTCTTGCCCCATCTGGCTTAACGGGAATGCCCGAACTGAAGTTGGATTTGGGGCAGTTTGCTGCATCCGGAGGCTGGAACCTAGCTGCACCTCAACTCGAACCCTCCGAGGCTGAACTGTCGTCTGAGGTTACTGAGCCATCTGCTGAAGCCTCGGTTGAGCCAACTGTGGAACCAACTACGGAGCTGGCGATGCAGCCAGTTCCAGAACTCATGACGGAACCAATAGTTGAGCTTACCGAACCAGCGATCGAGTTATCTGCCGAAACTCCAGTTGAACTCGCTCAATCCTCGGTGGCTGAGTTGGCGGTTGAACCAGTTGTTGAACTAGCGACCGAAATAGGTAATGAACCAAACGAACCAACCGCTGAACCAATCACAACTTCCCAAACTCAATCCATTAACGAGTCTGCGGTTGAATCGACAACAGAATTGCTTGCCGTCCCGGCTATCGAACCTGTAGCAGCAGTTGCTGAACCGATCGCTGAACCGATCGCTGAGTCAGCAGGTGCTTCGATCCAGCCAGGCCTCTCATCTTCTACCCCATCCGATTCCCAAATAACTCAAAGCCCATCTTCCCTATCGTTATCCCATTCTGTTGAGGAGGCATCTGCGCAATATATCCAGGCTAGTTCCCTATCCCTTGCCGAACTTAAACAGGCAGTTGTGCAAAATCCTGATTCATTTGCTACCCACAGCGAGTTGGGACAGGCCCTGCTCGAAAAAAATAAAGTCGCCGAAGCGATTGCCTGCTTTCAGCGCTCGCTCGACCTCAATCCCAACTTTGCCCTGACCCACGAACGATTAGGGTTTGCCCTGCTGCAAAAGCGCCAGCCAGACCAAGCGCTGGCCGTGTTCCAACGGGCGGCTGAGCTGTTTCCCGCCTCCGCAGTGGCACGAGACGGGATCGGACAGGCGCTGCTGCAAAAAGGGGACGTTGAAGCGGCAGCGGATGCGTTTCGTTATGCTATGCAGCTGGATCACGCCTACGCCCCGGCCTGGTATGGCTATGCCCTGGTCTGCATTCGCCAGAAGCAGTTTGATCCAGCCATCGAATTTCTGCAGCGCTATCTGGCAACTGCTAGCGACAATGCCAAGGCCCACGAGACGCTAGGCCAAACCTACAGGCGGCAAAAGTCCTATCCTCAAGCAATTGCAGCGTTTCAGCAGGCGATTGATCTCAATCCAAAACTTCTCCAGTCCCACCTCGGCTTAGCAGAAGCGTATATGCAGTCCAGCCAGTTTGAACAGGCTATTGCCGCTTTCCAGCAGGCCATTGGACTCCGACCCCAAAACTTCGCTGCACTCTACGGACTGGGTCGCGCCTACTTCCGCCACGGACAGTTGAACGAAGCAATTGGGGCGCTGCAAAAGGCGCTAGAGCAGTCCTCTCAGGCAGCCCCCTACGATCTGTTGGGCCAAGCCTACCTCAAGGCCAAGCAGCCGCAAATGGCTCGTCAAGCGTTTCAAAAGGCGGTGGAGATCAAGCCCGATATGGGGGCAGCTCACTATGGGCTGGGCCGGGCCTATTTGCAGCAAAAGCAGCACGATGCGGCTTTGACTGCATTTGAACAGGCAGTCCAAGTCAATCCTAATCTAGTGGCTGCCCAGCTTGAGCTGGGACGGCTTTACTACCGGCAAGGCCGACTGAACGAAGCAGGAGCTGCGTTACAGCAGGTTCTGGCGCTAAACTCTAACCACGCTGCTGCTCACAAACTGCTCAACCAAATTTCTGAGAGCCGGATCAGCGTCTAGTCAGGAAGTTCTTGAATCCATCTCAAACTCCCAAACGTTAAATTCTGACTTGAATTCTAGCGATTCTGGGATTCCGTAGCAGGATAGGAGAGTGTTGCCTAGTGGCTTCGCTGTTCTATTCTGCTGTCTGTTCATCAGCTTAATTGGAACAGGTCGTCCTGATGGAGGCGATACAGTTGCCCAGCAGATATAGTTGCCCAGCAATTACGTCCTTCCTGAAGGCGGCCTATGGCCCAGCCGATTCGCAGCGCTGGTGTTGTTTGGTAGCACTGCGTCAAAAGACAGCAGGCTATCTAGAATCGCAAGACGCGGACTGTAGCGAAGGTCGGGGGAATCTTTACTCAAACTTTTTATGAGTTTTCCGGATTACCTCCCGAGCTTCAGTAGATATACGGTAATTTTTGCAGATAACTTCATTGCATTAGAAACTTGAAACTCACCTAAACGCTCTGTACTTAGATCTTTATAAGAACTTCACTGAAAGCGCGGATTGTAAGCTACTCCCCTTTATTGTGTATGCGCTAGACTACGCACAGTCAAACACAATATAGAGTCCAAATTCGTCCCTGAATCGTTCGTAATTAAATATTTCTGATACAGTTTCTACCACTCCTTACCAGTATTATGTCTCGAAACCCTATCTAGTTTAGCTAGATACCATAGCAGGGCAAATCAGAATCAATTAGAGCAGCTAGTGCATTACCAGATCTACTGAAGAACGACGTACTTCAGGATCTCTTACGGCTGCGTACCTAACGCTACGGGGTGGATTTGCTATTTATCTAGTTACAAGGTGGTTTTCTTGTTTGTAACGATACTACTGTGACTCTTGTGACTTTATAGTCGTTTGTTCCTGAGTTTTGGAGAATATTCATGTCAGAAGTAATTGTGCCTCCCGGTACAACGGAGCCCGTTTTTGGATTGCAAATCTTTACTCAATCTAATGTTTTTGTCGATCAGCTTCCCGATGGAACTGTGACAGTTTTTCAACCAACTCCACCCGCAGGGGTTGATCCTGATGTCACCATCATCGCCGAGAATCCGCTGGATACAACCAATTACTTCATTGTTACTGACGGTGATGATTTGGTGATTACGGCTGCTGGCGAAGATGAGATCTTCACCACCCTAGGTGACGATACCGTTTACGCTGGTCTGGGCGATGATACCGTATTTGGTGGAGCCGACAACGACCGCTTGTTTGGTGGCAGCGGCGACGACGCCCTGTTTGGCGGTAACGGTGAAGACTTCATTCGCGGCGGTGCTGGGAATGATGAAATTGATGGCGGTGCTGGCAACGATAACCTGTTTGGCGGGACTGGCAACGACCGGATTGTTGGTGGCGCTGGCGACGATACCATGCAGGGTGGCGATGGTAATGATACCCTTGTGGCAGGCCGTGGTGCTGATGTGATGACGGGCGGTAAGGGCAACGACCGCTTCCAGCTGGGCAGAAATGCCACGGTTGGTCTGGATCGGGTGACGGACTTCAACCCCGATGAGGATATCATCGAAATCAGCCGCGCTCTGTTGCCGTCTTCTAACCTGAGGCCGGGTCGTCTGGAAGATGGTGACTTCGATGTTGTCACCAAGCTTGGTTCTGGCGTTACCGCTAAGATCGTCTACGAAAGTTCGACTGGTTTGATCTACTACAACCCCAGCAGAAGCGGCAGTGCGCCCGTACCACTACTGGAAGTAGATAAGAACCTGACTGTTGCGGCAGACGCATTTAGAATCATCGGTTAACCGTTCATATCAAGTCCGTGCGGATTGCTCTAGGGAAGGGAGGTGAAGGAGTTTGCCCTCTTCGTGAGAAGCAGTCTACATGCCTCCCTAACCGTAGCTAACCAATCGGACTTGATAGAGGTGGACTAAGCTGAATCGTCCGACTCGTTCAATCGCCGCAGCCTGAGGATACTAGAGGTAATCGATCTACCTCCTGCCTAGGAGAAATGATTTTGCTTCGGCCTCTGGCTGCGGTTGTACTGGCTAGAAGAGCTAGCGTAAAGACCTGGTGTAAGGTCAAGTGATTGATTTGAACTGGAATGACTGATTAACCTGTTGATCTAATTGGATATAGAGTGAGTGAGCACCCATTCATCGCTGCGTCTACGGCTGCAGGGGCTTCATTATAATTTGGGCTGCGTACTACAGCAGCAGGGACAGCTTGCCGCAGCTGCCGATAGCTACTTCCGAGCGATTGCTGTGCAGCAGCTGGATATCGCTCTCCCTGTCTCTTCTGCTCAACTAACGACCGAGCAGATCAAAGTCTACAACAATCTGGGCTGTGTTTTGGTACAGCAAGAGCGATGGCAGGAAGCGATTCAGGTTTACCAGCAGGCGATCCAGCTTCAGCCTGAGCAGGGAATTTTACACAGCAACCTAGGGCGGGTGTTGTTTCGGCAGGATCCAACCGAGGCAATTGCGGCCTATCGACGGGCGATCCAGCTGGAGCCTACCCTCGTGATTGCCCACCACAACCTTGGCCTCGCGTTGCAGCATCAGAACCAGCATGAGGAAGCACTCCGCTGTTTTCAGCAGGTGATCCGACTGGAGCCAGATCATGCCACGGTTCACAGTGACTGCGCGGCTTCCTGGCTGGCCCTGGGACAGTTCAAACCCATGCTAGAGAGCCTGCGGCTAGCCATTCTGCCCTATCGCGAAATGGTTTCTGCCTACTGCGCCCAGTCCTACTCAATCACTGTGTCAGCCGGTGAACAGGCAGACGCTCTGCTGGCGGCCAAGGCAAGCTGTGGTCAGTTTTTAACAGATCTGATGCAGCAGGCCGATCCAGATCTGCTCTATGAGCGACTAGCCCAAACCTACGAAAACTGGGCCAACGTCTTGACGACCTATGGCGGCAGTGAACAATACCAGCGAGCCGAACTCTATTACCAAAGAGCGCTCAAGCTTCAACCCCACAGTTTGACGCTGCTGCTGCGTTTGTCCCACTGTTTAGCACGGCAGGGGTTACTCCAGCCGGAGCGGCTCAATGCTGCAGCTCTGACTTGCCATGCTGCCCTTGCCCTCTATCCCTCCTGTCCCGATCTCCATCGCCAGTTGGGCCAAGTGCTAGAACAGCAGCAGCAGTTTGCCTCAGCCATTGAATGCTATCAACAGGCTCTAGCGCTGACTATGCAGCAATCCTGTGCTACAACAGTCTTGCCTCTGCCCAAGTCAACTCGGCCTCTTCAAGGCAGCTACGCCTCTACCCAGGACTGGGCCGCAGCAAACCCGATGACTGCGACCTATATTCCCATTTCGATTAGCGATTGGGAAAAGGAAGGCGAGGCTACAGTTAATCGCCTGTCCCAGGGGGCAGAAAATCAGCTCTCTGTTGCGGATTTGCTGCTTGACCACCAAGCTGAAGTACCTGCGGCTGCTTCAATTGCAGGTTTACCAGCCGGCTTAGAAATAGGCTTAGAGCTCGACCAACCAGTTGATTCTGGAGAAGCAAATTCAACTTGTACAGAGCCAACTTGTACAGAGCCAACCTGTACAGAGCCAACCTGTGCAGGATTAAACTGCGCTGCCTGCCTGAAACGAATTTGGCATGGGTTCAGCCCGATCCATTTGGGCGGAGGATTGCACAACTGCGCCGGAGAGGGTAGCCCCGCCAGCTGTCCCCCCGTTCCCAACTTCGACCGCTTCGTTGCTGTGATTCCCCAGGGTAAAGCCTGGATTGTCCCGCAGCAGAATGCCTGGATGGTCTGTAATGCTGTCGCTATCTTCACTGCCAAGGATTGGCTCCTGAGCGATCTCTGTCGCGCCTATCCAGGTCAATTGCCGACCTGCCAGCATGCTGCTACGCAGATCTATCCCGTCCTGGCCCAAACCGAACGCCCCAATTTGGAGCGCCTCAGCGGACGGGTTGCCGTGCTGTCTAGCCTGTCTGGCAACACCTACTTTCATTGGATCGTCGATGTCTTGCCGCGTCTTGAGCTGCTGCGACGGAGCGGCATCAGCCTGGAGAGTATCGACTGGTTTCTGGTGAATAGCGATCGGCATTCATTTCAGCGGGAAACGCTGAGCCAGCTAGGCATTCCAGCCGCCAAGATCATTGCCAGCGATCAGCATCCCCATATTCAGGCTACCGAGCTGATTGTTCCTGCTTTTTCTGGTCATTTTGGCTGGCTAGAGCCCTGGGCGCTGTCGTTCCTGCGGCAAACCTTTCGACCCCTCCGCTCGCCCTCATCCCAGTCTGGCTCGAACCCAGCCAATCCAGCGGTAGCACTTTCTCGGGGGCCGCAACATACGGTAAGATTCTCCCAGGCCGATGTGAAGTATGGCTATCGAAATCCTCTACAGGTCAGCGCTGCTCTACCCGAACGCATCTACATCACGCGCTCTAACGCCAATCATCGCCAGATTTTAAACGAAGCTCAAGTGCTGGAGCAGGTTGCTCGCTTGGGCTTTGTTTCGGTTGAGCTAGAGGCCCTCAGCTTCCAGCAGCAGGTCGATTTGTTTGCCCATGCCAAGCTGATTCTGGCTCCGCACGGCAGTGGCTTAACCAATCTAGTTTTTTGCAATCCGGACGCTACGGTGATCGAGTTGGTATCTCCCCACTATATCCGGCACTATTACTGGGTGATTAGCCGTCTGTTGGGCCTCAAACACTATTTCTTGGTGGGTGAAGTGCTGCCCTGCTACCCAGTCCGGGAGCTGATGTATCAGAACCCTCTGCTTGAAGATATCTGGATCAATCTCGATTCCCTTAAATCCACCCTGGCTAGACTCGGTCTTTCCGTTCCTTCCCTTTGCCCCGCCTAATCCCTGTTGTCCTATGTCTTCTAATCTTTCAGCCCCGTTTTCCCCCTTGACCCAACTCAATGAAGCGATTCTGGACTGTCAGCAGACCTTGGATAACCGCGACAGCCCAACCGCCCCTTGCCAACGTATGGGCGATCTGCTCCAGGGGTTGGGTCGCTTTCAGGAGGCCGTGTTTTGGCATACGGCGGCGCACGAATCGCCTGACTATGCTTCGCTCTATGCCAGTCTGGGTCGTCTCTGCATCAAGCAACGGCAGTGGGAAAGAGCGATTCAATACTATGAGCAGGCGATTGCGATTAATCCTAACATGGCGACTGTCTGCCGCACCCTGGCCAACCTCTACAGCCAGCAGGGCGACCAGCAGCGGGAAGTCGAATTTCGCTACCGCGCCCTCCAGCTCCGCCCCGACTGGGCCACGGCCCGCAACCAGCTGAAGCTGGGCAACCTGTTCATGCAGCTCAACCAGGCAAAACAGGCGATTGAGTGCTACCAGTGCGGGCTTCGACTCGATTTTAATCAGTTTTCCATTCACTACAATCTGGCCGTTGCCCTCACCAGTCAGGGGCAGTGGTCAGACGCGATTGCGGCCTACCAACAGGCGATTAAGCTGAATCCTGATCACGCTGATTCTTACTATGGGTTGTGCAAAGTGGCAGAACTAGAAAACGATCTTCGAACCGCTCTTACCTACTGTCAGCAGGCTGTTCAACTCAGCCCCGACTCGTTTGCAGCTCGCTATACCCTGGGCACGCTGTTTTTGAAGCTGGAACGCTGGGAAGATGCAGCCCTGGCCTACCGGCAGGGGCTAGAACTCAGGCCCGATTTTGCCTGGTCCCATCACAACCTGGGCTATGCTCTGTTGAAGCAGGGCAATTTTACTGAAGCCGTCGAGAAGCTCAGCTATGCCGCGCTCCACCTGCCTGACTCAGCCTGGACTCATCACCACCTTGGCGAGTCCTTCAGGCAGCAGAAAGCGTGGGATGAGGCAATTGTGGCGTTTCTGAAGGCAATTCAGCTCCAGGCCGATTTACCCGGCGTCTACTACCGGCTGGGCCATGTGATTCGGCAGCGGCTTGCTACAGACCTGGAAGCCGCGATTGCCCAGTTTCAGCAGCAGCTGCCAGTCGAGGCGTCCGCCGAGTTCTATGCCGAGGTGGCCGCCCTGCTTCAGCGCGGCAATCAGCTCGATGGCGCCTACTTCTGCTACCGACTGGCCCTACACCTCCGGCCCAACCGCAGCGATTGGTATAGCGAAGTGGAACAGCTTTGGAGTAAACGGGAACAGCTGCACCGTCGGATTGACGAGCTGCGCCAGGACATCCAGCAAGACCCGAACCAGAGCTGGCTCTATCCCGAACTGGGCAACCTGCTGGCCAACCAGGGCGACCCGGAGGAAGCCAGCCTGATCCACCGCCAGTGCAGTATTCTGAGAGGCTGGCAGCGAGCTGCTCTGCGGGAATATCGCTTTACCCACGATTGGTTCACCCACAATATCCCCGTCTGGACAGAACATCTCCAGCGCTTTGTTGACGCGGAAGTCAACGCTCTGGAAATCGGTAGTTTCGAAGGCATGTCTACCTGCTGGTTGCTAGACTACATCCTCACCCATCCCCAGGCCCGCCTCACCTGTATTGATCTCTACTTCCAGGAAAACTTTGACATCAATGTCGCCAAAACCGGCGCGCCTGAGAAAATTATTAAACTTGCCGCCGAGTCACACGCCTGTCTGGCCAGTCTGGAACCTGCCACCTACGACCTGATCTACATTGACGGCAACCACTTAGCCGATCACGCCCAGCGGGATGCAGCCCTGTCTTGGCCGTTGTTAAAACCCGGCGGCCTGCTAATTTTCGACGACTACGAATGGTCGGATGCCAATTACCCTGGCCAGGAAACCAAGGTGGGTATTGATGCCTTTATTGTTTCCGTTCGTCCCCAAATTGAAATTCTGTACCAGGGTTACCAATTGATTGCCCGCAAGGCCACCTGATCTAGATTGCTGGTTCACAGTATTCACAGTATTCATTCGCAGCATTCACAACGCTGCCATGTTTTCGAGTTCCCTTCCCTCGTTATATGCCAAATATCATGGACGACAGACACTATACCAGTACAACCACTGAACGGTTAGATAGTCCAGGCCATTCAGCCCAGGCTGCACCCTCAGCCCAGACCATATCCACCGCAACATCATCCCCGCTTGATGGCGGCGCTGTTGAGGCGATCGAGAGTCCCGTCCAGCCCCCAAAACGGGTGATCTTATTGCCTAAGCTAGCCACTTCAAAATCTGCCCTAGAAATAGAGCCAGCCCAGCCTGACCTTGGCCTCCTCAGTTCCGAGAGCGAAGATTTTCAGCGCACGGTTACGGTTGCCCCCTCTGCTCCAGTCATTGAACCTCTGCCCCAGGCAGGGCCGCTTGTACCAGAGCAAAAACCGGTTGAAAATTCAGCGTCCGAGGCAGCCGATTCATCAAGCACCGTTTTGCAACCCAACTCGGCTCCTGCGGCCACACCCCAAGATGAAGCTTTATTCTGGCAGCACCTGCGTCAGGGGAACACCCTGTTTCAGTCGGGAAAAACCGAGGAAGCAATCGCTGCCTATCATCAGGCGCTACAGTTCAATACCCAGTCGGTTGAGGTGTACCAACATCTGGCCCAGTCTCTCAGTCAGCAGGGCAATTTGGCTGAAGCCGCTAGCTGTTACCGCAAAGCAATCGAACTAACCGCCGAGGAAGTTAAACAGCGAACTGTCCCCGCATCTGCTGCTGAACCTGAATCCGAAGAGGTGCTCCCCTGGTACGAAGAGGCGGCGTTCTATCTACAGCAGGGTAAAGCTCACTATTTTCGCCAGGACTGGGACGGGGCGATTGCAGCCTGCGAACAGGCCGTGCAGCTGTTGGGACCCAAGTCGGCAGAAGCTTTCCATATTCTCGGTCAAGCGCTGCAGGAAAAGGGCCAGTTTGAGAAGGCCAAGCAATCCTACCAGCAGGCACTGAATTTGCAACCCCAGGCTGCTGAATTCTATGCCCAGATGGCTAGTGTGCATGCCCACCAGCAGCAGTTGCAGGAGGCAATTGGCTATTACCGAAAAGCAATTGAGCTGAATCCCAACTACGCAGCAGCTTATTGGGAAATGGGTGAACTTTGGAGAAAGCTAGGCGACCGCAGTCAGGCTAGCGAGGCTTGGTATCGGGCACTACAGTTGGAACCCAGCTGGGCCTCCGCCAAAGAGCATTGGCGTTTGGGTACTGCTCTCGCCGAACAGGACAAGCTAACTCAGGCTATCCACTGCTACGAGCAGGCTGTGCGTCTCGATCCAAATTTTGCCGAGGCCCATCACAACCTGGGTGTGGTGCGCGGGAAACAGGGCAAGTGGCAGGAGGCGCTGCAATATCATCGTCGTGCTACAACATTGAAACCCAACAACCTCCAGTTTTTGGCTGGACAGGGCCGTGCTTTAATTGCTCTGGAAGATTGGAACGAGGCAATTGCCTGCTTCCAGAAGGTGACGAAGCTGAATCTGAACAACACCCAGGGCTATCCGGTCTTCCAGCACGCCTTGGCCCAGATCGAACAGTGTCAAAAAGCGCTGGTCGCCCAGTCCTACTACAGTATGGCCGAGAACCTAACCCAGCAGCAGCAGTGGCAAGAGGCGATTACCTGCTATCGTCAGGCGATCCAGCGCTGGCCCAACCAAGCTCAGGTCTACGCCAGTTTAGGGAAAGCGCTGGCGGCTCTGGAGCAGTGGAGAGAGGCCATCGAAGCCTATCAGAAAGCTATGGAGCTAGCGCCTGAGCGCACAGAATATACCCTGGCTTTTGGTGATGTGTTGATTCGCCGAGAGCAGCTCCAAAAGCAGCGCCGTTTGCAGGCAGCCAATCCCGCTAGCGATCTCGATTATTCGTCTGCTACAGCTGAAATATTGAAAGAAAATAAAGAAACTGATGCAGCTGATGCAAATCTGTTTGCCCTCCTATGATTCAATAGAATAGGAATCAGAAGCATCAGATAACTCAATGTATTCTCTCTGGAGAAACCCATCACCTAGCAGGCTGAGTAGAAATTTGTTTTGCCTCTGGTTAGATTATCCGGATCCCACCTCGCATCTACCGTAAATTTTTTCAGCGAGTTCCTTCATCTTCTCGAAAGCAGCTGTTTAGTTTGGCTAATTAGGTCAGTGGGTGTTTTACGGACAAAGCCCACCCCAGGGGGAAGGCTCTCTGTATTTCCTCATGCCATCTTCGACGTAATCAAGCCCAGCTATTGTGCTGATGCTAATCTGACTGTTCGTTAGGTCACGTCCGCGGCTTCCATTCATCAGAATTATCAGGTCACGAGGCAGGATAGGCCTTGTGAAATCGAACTGTTGAAATCAGGCTATGACTGGGTAGCTGACAATTTCAACCATTCTATTAACGCAAACTTCTCTGCGCTGCTCTCCACAGCTGCACAAATCTGCTTAGCTAATAGCAATATCTAATAGCGCTACAGATTCGGCTAAGGGCAACCAGTAGACCTCCTTGCTTGTCAAGCTTCTGTTCCTATGCTCGTTCTAGTCCAAAAGACTACAGCTATATCACGGTTCTTATTGTTCCTGTTGTGCTGTTCCCTGTTGTGCAAACTCCAACCGACTCCCCTTACCAGACCTCAGCTCACTCGGCTGAGGCGTTTCAAGAGCTAGCGGCTGATCTCCTGCGTCACGGTCAGCCTCAGCTAGCTCTCAACTATTGCTACCTCTCGATGCAGATCCAGGCTACAGCCCCAGGCTATAAGCTACTGGGTGATGTTCTCCAACGACTGCATCGAGCTGCCGAAGCCGAAACCGCCTACCACAATGGTCTGAAGCTTCAACCTGACTGGGCCGAGCTTCAGGCAAATTTAGGTACCCTCTACGCCCAGCAGCAGCAATGGCTCAAGGCCCTGCTTTGTTATCAGAAAGCGCTACAGCTCAAGCCTGATTTGAGTCAGGTTCAGCGTAACCTTGAGCAGGTCTGGACCAGCATCAATCAGATCGACAAAGCACCCGTTGGCCAACAGCCTGCTAATTCAACAGCTAGTTTAAACGAACTCTACAGTGCCTTTATGCTAGCGCCAGAGCAGCTCGGGGTACAAAATCTGCTCAAGTTGAGTCAAATGCTGCGGGAGCGAGAGCAGTTTGAGCTAGCGGAGCGCTGTCAGCAGCAGGCAATGCAATTGCAGAATAGGCGAAGCGGCAGTTTAAACAATTCTGTATCCCATGCAGTACCGCCTTCTGTATCCCAGACGGCCCCCCCGGCTTTAGCTGAGTCTCCTACGCTGCTCAACCATGCCGCTGGATCTGATGCGCCCTCTCATCAAGCCGCAATCCAGTCCTACAATCTGGGCAATACGCATGCTCAACAGCAGCAGTGGCCCCAAGCTGAGTCTGCCTATCGACGGGCCTTAACACTGGCTCCCACTTTTGCAATCGCCCAGTGGCATTTGGCCCAGGTGTTAGAGCGGCGTAACCAGCCCGAAGCGGCGAGGGAACAGTATTTTGAAGCATTGTCGCTACAGCCCGATCTCGCCAAACCAGCCGAACTTTGCAAGTTTGGCCAAATGCTCCAGGATCAACAGCCAGAGCAGGCTTTGAACTGCTACGAATGGGCATTACAGCAGGACGCTGATTGCCTGGAGGCCCACCGCCAGCTGGCTGGCCTGCTAGACCAGCAGAATCAACCAGAGCGAGCAATTTTCCACTACCAGCAGGCCTTACGTCTAGAGCCAGATGCAGCGCTGTATCATGCCCTAGGCGATGCCTACCTGAAGCTGTCCCAGTGGCAAGAGGCTGCTGCTGCCTACCGCCAAGCTATCCTGCTGAAGCCCGACTTTTCCTGGTCCCACAATAACCTGGGCAATGCTTTGATTCAGCTGGAACAGTGGGACGAGGCCGCAGCTGCCTATCAACAGGCGATCAAGCTCAATCCGGCTTTCTATTGGTCTCACTACAACTTAGGCGAGGCTTTGGCCAAACTGGCACAGTGGGACGAGGCAATTGCCGCCTATCGAGCTGCGTTGGAGATCGAGTCAGAGAACCTGTTGGCCCAGCAAAAACTGCATGAAGCCCTTTATTGGCGGGCTAAAGCCGATTTGCAAAAGGTGCAGATTTTTTATCAAACCGCAGTTACAGAACACCTTACCGATCCTGGATCCTTTCACCGCGCTATTGACCTCCAACCCCAAAATGCCCAACTTTATGTGGGTCTAGCCCAAGCTTTGAGCGCCCAAGGCCAGTCGGAGCAGGCTGCAGTTTTTTATCAGATTGCGGCCCAGCTTGCCCCCAATCTGCCGCTTCCTGGAGAGGTGCTCGATTCTGGCTCACTCCATAAACCCTACAGGGCTGAGTTCACAATTCGCTCCGCAAGCTATGCGGCCTGGCTGCGAGACAATGCACCCACTGCGAACGATCTGCGACGGATGGCCGATGCTGTGCCTACCATTCCCCACAAACCGCTGATTAGCATTGTGGTGCCGATCTATAGCCCGCCTGAGTCTCTGTTGCGCGAGATGATCGAATCGGTAATTGCCCAGGTTTACCCGCACTGGGAGCTGTGTCTAGCTGACGATGCCTCACCGCAGCCCTACGTACAGGAGATCCTGCAAGCCTATGCAGAGCGGGACTCGCGCATCAAACTTGTGCTGAGGACCAGTAATGGCCATATTGCAGCAGCCTCCAACTCGGCGCTAGCTTTGGCAACCGGAGAATATGTCGCCCTGCTCGACCATGACGATCTGCTGACGCCTGACGCGCTCTACGAAGTGGTGCAGCTGCTCAACCGCCATCCTGAAGCCGACCTGATCTATTCAGACGAAGATAAGCTAAACGAGCAGAACGAATTATTCGATCCGTTCTTTAAGCCTGCCTGGTGTCCGGACTCGTTTCTCTCACAAAACTATATCTGCCATTTAGGGGTTTATCGTCGCCGCATTGTGAATCAAATCGGCGGCTTTCGCCTGGGGTATGAGGGCAGTCAAGACTATGATCTGGCGCTGCGTTTCACCGAGAAAACGACCAATATTTTTCATTTGCCAAAAGTTCTATACCACTGGCGGAGCCATGCGGCTTCTGTGGCCGGCAGCAGCATCGCTAAACCCTACGCCTACGAGGCGGGAGCGCTGGCTTTACAAGATGCTATGGCTCGGCGTGGAGAGCCGGGTCGAGTTCTGAGTCATCCAGAGGTCGCAGGTGTCTATACGCTGCGTTACGAGGTCGCTGCATATTGTCGTGTCAGTATTATTATTCCAACTCGCAATCTGGGTGATGTGCTAAATCGCTGCCTAGAATCGCTATTTGAGCGTTCCACCTACCCCGACTACGAGGTAATTGTAATCGACAACGGCAGCGATGATCCCGAGACGTTGGCGCTGTTCTCAGCTTGGCAGCAGCAGCAGCCCGAGCGATTTCGCTGCTACCGCCTCGATATTCCTTTCAACTATTCCCGCCTGAATAACTACGGTGTTTCCCAGGCCACGGGCGACTACTTGCTGTTTCTCAACAACGATACTGAAGTAATTACACCAGACTGGATCGAGGCGATGGTTGAGCAGGCGCAGCGGCCTAGTATTGGCGCTGTTGGGGCCAAGTTGCTCTACCCGGACGACACGATTCAACATGCCGGAGTCGTCCTGGGAATTGGCGGTGTAGCCGGGCACAGCCACAAAAACTTTGGTCGAAATGACCAGGGCTATTTTCGGCAGCTGCTCTGCGTTAGCAACTATTCGGCAGTGACGGCGGCCTGTTTGCTCTGTCGGCGTCAGGTTTACGAGCAGGTTGGCGGCTTTGACGAAACCCTCCAGGTGGCCTTCAACGATGTTGACTTCTGTTTGAAGCTACAACAGCAAGGCTACCGCAATCTCTACCTGCCCCATGCAGTGCTTTACCACTACGAGTCTAAAAGTCGCGGTAGTGAAGATACACCTGAAAAACAGCAGCGGTTTCACCGCGAAACCATGACTATGCAGCTCCGCTGGGGTGAACTGCTCAACTATGACCCCTGCTACAGCCCCAACCTGACGCGCAAGCACGAAAATTACAGCCTCAACATCAGCACTCGTCTCGAAGTCCTGTCTGTTGTGCCAGCTGCGGCAACGCCTGACCTGTGGGACTTTTCTATTGATTTGCCCCAAGTGGGTCCTTTAGCAGAAGATATTTTGCCAATAGCTGGCTGGGCAGTGGGCCGCCGCTCGCAGGTACACCTGGTCCAGGTGATTCACAACCAGCAGGTAGTGCATCAAACTGAAATGAACACCTTTCGCCCTGACGTAGAACAACAATTTCCACAAGTTTATGGAGCAGCTCGCAGTGGCTTTGCGATGGTCTGCCCGGTGAGCCAACTGCCGCATCAAGCCGAGCTAACGCTACGGGTTGTTCTAGCAGATGGCAGCGTCATTCAACTCGCTACGATTCGGCTGCGCTATTGATCGAGACTGTTCAGGGCTATTTTCCGTTGTTTCGTCTGGTTTAGACCCATTCTCAACCCCGCCCCCTATGACTGCAACCCTTTCAAAACTCCAAGTTCCGCTGGCGATTCACGCCGTAACCACGCTCAAGCCCGTGCCTGCGTCACTGATGAGTTACCATATCGACTCGCCCCAGCCGAGCGATCCACTGGGCAATCGACTACTGATTGCCGGATGGGCCGTAGGTCGCCGAGAAGCTGTTTCCAGCATTGAAGTCATTACCGACCTAGGGATGATTTTGGCCAAGATTCCGGTCGATCAACTCCGCTCTGATGTTGGGCAGCTTTATTCCCAGGCAGCAGCCAATCCTTGTGGATTTGGGGTGCGGTTGGAGACAGCCAATTTTACGCTTGGGACAGAGCTTTGGCTCTACGCAGTATTGGGCTCAGACGAGCGGGTGCCAATTGGCCTCGTGCAGTTTGGGCAACTGGCTCAGGGTGCAAAATTGTCCAAGCCGATGGGCGAAGATCGGCTGACCGTTCGCTGGACGGTAGCCTGCCAGTACCTCAAAGGTGACGGTATCGAAATCGGGGCGCTGCATTCGCCCTTGGCCGTACCTGAGATTGCTCGTGTCAAATACGTCGATCGACTCACGGTGCCCCAGCTGCGGATCCAATATCGCGATCTGGCCGACCAGCCGCTGGTTGAGGTGGATATTGTAGACAATGGTGAAACCCTGGCGACCATTGCCGAGAGTAGCCAGGACTTTGTGATCGCCAATCATTTTTTAGAACATTGTCAGAATCCCCTCAAGGCACTCGAGAATATGCTGCGGGTGCTCCGACCGGGAGGACTGCTGTATCTGGCCATCCCCGACAAACGATACAGCTTTGACGCTACCCGCCCGACTACAACCCTGGATCACATCTGGCGAGACTACCAGGAAGGGCCAGAGTGGTCGCGTCAAGACCATTTCACGGACTGGGTGAAATACGTCAACGGGGTGACAGAAGCAGCCGAAATTCAGCGTCATGTCGCGCATCTGATGGAAATCGACTACAGCATTCACTACCATGTCTGGACTGAAGCTGAAATCGTGGAAATTCTGCTGCTGCTGCGGAAAAAGCTGGGTGCCAAGTTTGAGAACAGGCTATTGCTGCAAAATGATACGGAAATCATCCTGCTTTTAGAAAAGGCGGGTTAATGACCATAGAAATTTGGGATTGTACATCTACAGGGCGTAGGAAAGATCCGTGACCGTCGAATTGATTTCAATTCATATTGCTAAAACCGCAGGCAGTGCATTTCGGGCTGTGCTGGCTCAAGTCTACGGCTGCGAGCAGCTATTGCTGGACTATCCGCCAGAGGAATATCTACCACCCCAGCCTTTACCCAAGCAGATTCGAGCGATTCATGGCCATGTGCTGGCTAACAAATATAGCGACTATTTCCCGACGGCCAAACGCATTACCTGGTTGCGCCACCCGATTTCACGGCTAATTTCCGACTATTTCTTCTCCAAGGTAGCCCACGATCCGAATAATCCGGTGCATCTGAAGCTGGCAGAAGAAAACCTGGGACTTCTGGAGTTTGCTGAGCAGAAAGACATCCGCAATATGCAGTCCTACCAGCTTGCGGGGATGGAACTGGAGGAGTTTGACTTTGTGGGATTGCAGGAGTTTTACCAGGAAGACCTCCAGGATTTGCGGCAGCAGATGGGTTGGGGGCAGTTCACGGTTGAGGTTAGGAACGCCAATCCTCAACCGTCCTACCATCACTACCTGTACGAAGCGCTTGCAGACAAACAGTTGATCAGGGAACTAGTTAGGCTTAATGCGGAAGACATGGCACTCTACCACCAGGCCATTGCCCTGCGGGCTGAGCGCCGCTGCGAGAGCCGGTTGCTGCAATATACGTTGTTGGGTCTGGAACAGGCCACAGCCCTAACTCACGGCCTAGAACAGGAACGCCGCCAGTGGGCCTTCTGGGCACAACACCAGCCTCGCCGCGCTGTGGAAACCACTATCTTTCCCGTGGAGGAAACAGAGCTACTGGGTTGCTTCATCGATTCTCCCGCCAGGCTAGCGCCGATTGTCGAAGACTGGCTGCCGATCTCGGGCTGGGTGATCGGACGTGTTGCCAAACCGATTGCTGTACGGGTGCTGTACCAGAGTGAGCTTGTATTAGAGATGCCGGTGCATCAGGAGCGTCTAGATGTGGTCGCTCACTTTCCCCAGGCGGATATGGCTCAATTCAGCGGTTTTTCAGGGCGGCTGCTGATTGCTAGTGTCCCAGTTGGGACGGAGCTAGGGCTAGAGGTCGGGTTGGCCGACGGCAGCCAAGTGCCGCTGGGCACAATCGCTGTAGTGAAACAAAGCTGATATTTCCCAAAGAGACCGCCCGAAGATATTACCCGAAGATATTACCCGAAGATATTACCCGAAGATATTACCCGAATCCGATTTTGAGTTCGCATTTGCAGTAGGAGCAGAGTTCGACATGAGTATGGCTTGGAATGGTGCGGCGCTAGATGCAGAAATCGATTTACTGGGAGCGCTAGACCAGGATGTGACCCAGGGTGACTCGATATCCGGGCCTAAGGCAGCAGTTCAATTAGATGAGTCTGGACTGGCTGACTCAGAAGATAGCGCAGCCCTGAAATTCGACTGGCAGTTCTATCGGGCTGCCTATCCGGTGCCAGAGGAC
>JBJTUI010000005.1:0-13020 GCA_046080625.1 Elainella sp.
TGTGTTTATCTCCTACGGTTTGGTTCAAGCCACCGTGGGAGTTACTTTACCTGCGCTCCGGAACTCCGGGAACGCTCAAAGCTGGTCAAGTCGCACTGGTAGAACCAGTGGCTTACCTTCTGAGCTACTGACAAGTTATAATCTGGTTAAAACAGAATCTTCAGGTTCAACTTTCGTCATCTAATTTGTGTAATTCCCGTCGATCAACTACCTTTGGAGTGGTTTCCTAACGATAGCGGCTTGAGAACATCAGAATTGGGCTTCAGAAATCGGAGTTTATTTGAGTTGCAGGAGACAAATCGTGCCCGACTCTAATCAACCAGAGAAAGATAATTTCCTTTACCCTCGCAGCACTTATCGGGGAGAGTTTACGCCCGCCAATCTGGTATTTAACGCCAATCTGCAAGAGTTTTCTCAGCGGGTAGAATACCTCTGCGCTCTAGAAACAAATGGCAAGATTACACCAGAGGCAGCTTATCAAGAAATCAAAAAGCTCTACAGGCAGCTGAAGCAGAGCAAGAAGGAGTTAGGGATTGGCGAAGAACCGCCAAACTCTGATCCGAATAGCAGCCCAGAATAGCTCCCGCTTGCACAGTTCGGATCTGCAAAATTCGGATCTGCAAAATTCGGATCTGCAAAATTCGGATTTTCAAGGTTTGGTTCTGCGAAGTTCGGATCTACAAAATTCGGATCTACAAAATTCGAATCTACAAAGCTGTCATCTCAATGGTTAACATCTGCACCATTGGATCTGTAAAGCCTGCATTATTCTCCCAGCTGATCTTTGAAGACTAGCTGATCACTACAAAATCATCCGGGTCGAGAGAGAGAAAAATCGCCTCACCGTCCTGATCTGCGACCTGAATAATCCAGCGGTTGCTGGCCTCCGCTTCAGTGAGTACCTCCGGGCTGATCACGATACCTATCCTGCCAGCCACATAATCTGGTTGCAGAATTTGCACCCTCGCACCAACTCGAATATTAGCTGCCACCCGGCCTTCTCAACTCCAACCTGGATTTCATAAACTTTTCTTAACCAAACGTGAGCATATCACTTTTACTGGTCTTTTACTTCGAGTCAAACAAAAGCCTCTTCCTGATCGAAGAGGCTGGGGGTTGCTTGGTTTAATCAAACCTAGAGGCTTGACTCAAGAGAGCCAGGCGTTAAGCCTTGGCCTGAAGTTCCGCCGTGCGTACCGAAACCTGCTGGGTGCTGTTGCCGCGCTTCAGCGTCACCCGGAGCGACTTGTTGATGCCGCTGCGATCTACCAGGGTTTGCAGCTGTTCGGCATTGGTAATGGCCTGACCGTCGATCTGGGTGATCACATCGCCGCGACGAATTCCGGCAGTAGCAGCAGGCGAGTTGGGCACCACACCCATCACCAGCACCCCCACAACCTCCGGCAGCATCACCGTGGAGTTGGGGTCACTGTTGTTCTGTTTGGCCAGCTCCGGCGTCAGGGTGGCGATCTGGACGCCCAAATAAGGGTGAGTCACCCGCTCGCCTCGGGCCAGAACCGGCATCACTTCTTTGGCTTTGTTAATCGGAATCGCGAAGCCGATCCCAGCGGCGTTGGCTCGAATCGCGGTATTGATGCCAATCACTTCCCCGTCTTCGTTCAGCAGCGGGCCGCCCGAGTTGCCGGGGTTGATCGCCGCGTCGGTCTGGATAAAGTCGAGCCGCTTATCGGGGATGCCAGCCAGGGCGCTGGAGCGGTTCAGGGTGCTGACGATGCCCAGGGTGACGGTGTTGTCGAGGCCAAACGGGTTGCCGACCGCAATCGCCCAATCGCCCACCTGCACCTGATCCGAGTCGGCCAGCTGGGCTACCGGCAGTCCGGCTTCTCGCACCTTCACCACCGCCAGATCGGTGACTTCATCCACCCCCAGCACGGTGCCATCCAGCCGCCGCCCGTCCTTCAAAATCACCGTCACCCGATCCGCACCTTCGACCACATGGGCGTTGGTCAGGATCGTGCCGTCAGCGTTGACGATAAATCCGGAGCCCTGGCCCTGCAAGCGCTCTTCGTAGGGACCCTGCGGCAGCATGCCGTCCCCAAAAAAACGGCGGAAAAACGGATCGCCCATGAACGGATCGGCCTGACGGGTGATCGTGCGCTCCGTGTCGATCCGCACTACGGCGTCGCCCACCTGGTTGACTGCTGCCGCCACAAAGCTGCCGCGCTGGATCGGAGCCTGGGCCAGAGCGGGCGGGACTCCGGTCACGAGGGCTGAAACTGCCAAAAACAAGCTCAACAGAGCTGCAAAAATTCGATTTGTCATGCGTCGTAACCTAATAAACTGAACGAAAATCGCTACGAGAAACTCTTGCCTCAAACCCGCTTCCCAGCACAACGCATGCTCACGGCTAACCTGGAGCAGGGGCCAATCCCTGAACGGTAGCACCCAACCCCCAGATTCATGCTAACCCACCGGGCAAGACGGCCCAGGGGGATGCCCTGATTCGGGTCACAGAGGCTTGCAGTTTAATTCTAAAAGTTGACCCAACTGCTCTGACAAGGGCAGACGAGTTCGGTTAGCCCCCCAGGGAAGCGGCGGCTCAGGTCATGTTTCCGGATCGGCCAGCGTCAGGGCGAGCTGGTAGAGCTGTCGTCGGGGCAGGGCGGTTTGTTCAGCCAGCTGCCGACTGGCCTGGGAGCGCGATAGTCCCTGACTAATCAAATGCTGGAGTTCGGCCAGCAGGGCTGATTCAGAGAGCTGTAGGGGGGCGGCGCGATGGCCTCCCAGCACCAGCGTGAACTCGCCCTGGGGCTCGCGGGTCTGGTAGTAGTGGATCGCTTCGGCCACAGTGCCCCGCCAAAACTGCTCATAGCGTTTGGTCAGCTCGCGGGCCAGCACAATTGGCCGGTCTGGTCCCAGGGCCGCTTGCAGATCCAGCAAAGTCTGGCGCAGCCGGTGGGGCGCTTCATAGAACACCAGGGTGCGGGATTCGGTTTGCAGGGACTCTAACCGCTGCTGGCGAGCCTGCCCCTTGGCTGGTAAAAATCCTTCAAAGCTGAACCGGTCGGTGGGCAGACCTGCGGCACTCAGGGCCGTGATCACCGCACTGGCTCCCGGAATCGGCACTACTGGAATGCCAGTCGCCACGCAGGCTTCTACTAGCTCGAATCCCGGATCGGAAATTCCCGGCATCCCGGCATCGCTGACCAGAGCCAAACTGCGGCCCTGCTGGAGCCGCCCCAACAGGTCGGGCAGGCGCGACTGGCGGTTGTGGTCGTGGTAGCTGAGCTGGGGCGTGGCAATTTGGAACTGTTGCAGCAGTTTGCCGGTGTGGCGAGTGTCCTCTGCCGCAATCGCATCTACCTGACGCAGTACGGAGATTGCACGGAGAGTCATATCCTCTAGATTACCAATCGGCGTGCCCACAACATAGAGCGTTCCGGCCTGTACATCCATGAAAAATCACCCTTTCAAGCTCTGAACACCTTTCCTGAACCGATTTTCCGACGATTGCTCAACCCAGTAGATCTGCGGAGCGACAAACTTAGTTAAGTTCCGCAAAGCAAAAGTTAAGTATAAAACACGACATTCAATTCCGGAAATCATGAACAGACTTTTCAAAACCTAAGCGATCAGTGAAGCCTTAATAAAGCAGCTCGGCCAAGACTTTAGTTCTGCGGGCAGAGCGGCCATACTCTAAATGTAAGCCGCAGGTCAGCAGGCGGCTTGCCACTAAGCTCCCGCTGCTGATAGTTCATCGCTTTAGTTTCCCAGACGCTGATCATGACGACAGACTCGAAGGCACACCTAATTTTCTCGACCGCCATGACCGGGTTCTCCGGAAGAACCGCTGTTTCTGAAGCCGCTCACACCGTGCATCCTTCAGTTTATAGTCAGACCAAACGCGCACTCGATATTTTGGGAGCTGTAGTCGGTTTGGCCATCACCGCCGTGATTCTGATTCCGGTGGCTATCGCCATCTACTGCGACAATCCAGGGCCGATTCTATACAGCCAGGTGCGCTGCGGCTGGCGTGGGCAACAGTTCCGAATCTGGAAGTTTCGCTCCATGGTCGCAAATGCCGATCAGCTGAAGCACACCGTCAAAAACCAGGCCAACGGCCACATCTTCAAAAACGACAACGACCCCCGGATCACTCGCGTCGGTCGCTTCCTGCGCCGCACCAGCCTGGATGAGCTGCCCCAGTTCTGGAACGTCCTGATGGGTGACATGAGCCTGGTCGGTACCCGCCCGCCCACCGTAGATGAGGTGAGAAAGTACGACAACCGCCACTGGCAGCGGCTGGAAGTCAAGCCCGGCATCACGGGTGAATGGCAGGCCAACGGTCGCTCCAGCGTCAGCAACTTCGAAGACATTGTCTCAATGGATTTGCGCTACATGCGCCGCTGGTCGATTGCCTACGACCTCCAGCTGATCCTTAAAACAATTCAGGTCGTGCTGCACCGCAAAGGCGCTTGTTAGCTCGCTCTAGGCCAGATCTCCTACAATAGGCTCTGGCCTTTGACCTGACAATCACCCTATGGCAACTGGGCTGTTCGTCGGACTGATTACGCTCGATCTGATCTACCTCACCCCAGCCCTGCCCCAGCCCAACCAAAAGCTTGTGGCCCAAGCCTACACCCTTGCGGCGGGCGGACCCGCTACCAACGCCGCCATCACCTTTCAATTCCTGGCCAGCTCCGCTCAAACCAGTTCCTCTAAACAGTCTTCGCTAACTCGACTGATGGGCGTGATCGGCAATCACCCAGTCAGTCGTTTTATTTTGGCCGAACTCCAGGCCCAGCAGCTAGAGCTGATCGACCTCCAGCCCGACTCCCCCGAACCCCTGCCCGTTTCTTCGGTGCTGGTCACCCAGGCCACTGGCGACCGGGCCGTCATTTCCATTAACGCCAGCCGCACCCAGGCCGATCCCGATCAGATTCCCGAGCAGATCTTAAGCGGCGTCGAGGTGGTGTTGATCGACGGGCACCAGATGGCGGTTGGGGCCGAAATTGCCCAGCGCGCCCGCCAGGCTAGCATTCCGGTGGTTGTGGATGCGGGCAGCTGGAAGCCGGGATTCGAGGCCGTTTTGCGGCAGGCCGACCACGTGATCTGTTCGGCCAACTTTCAGCCGCCCGACTGGCAGGGCGACCCGCTGGACTACTTGCAGAGCCTGGGCGTTCCCTACAGCGCCGTGACTCGCGGTGAACAGCCAATCTGGGCCTGCTCAAGGGGCGAGCGGTTTACGGTTCCGGTGCCCTCGGTGTCAGCTGTCGATACGATTGGGGCGGGCGATGTATTCCATGGAGCCTTCTGCTATTACATTTTGCAATTGGAATTTAGGCAGGCGCTAGAGCAGGCTGCTCAGGTTGCCGCCCAGTCCTGCCGGTCGTTTGGCACCCGTGAATGGATGCGTGAATGGATCAAAGCAGCCGAAAAACCTGTTTAGGTCTAGTGCTGGGTGAGACGAGCCCGGATCTGCTCAAGCTGGCTGCGGCTATCTACGGGCGAACGCGGTTGGGGCAGATCGGTATTGGGCCAGTTGGGCAAATCGGCGCAAGGGCAGCTGCTGTCCTGGATGCCCAGAACCAGAATTGGCACCGGCATGCTGCAACGAGCGCAGGACTGTAAATCCCACCGACCGCTCAGCAAATCAGCCACCGATTGGATCGTCCCTTCCAAATAGCAATTTGCCCCGCTCGATGCCAGGATCTGCTGCCAGCAGGCTTCGAACTCAGGGCTGTATTGGTCGCCCGTGATGATGGGCTGGGGCAGCACAGTATGACCGTCGTCAAATTTCAAGTGCTTACCCAGCTGAAACCAATAGGCTAGATAGTCTTTAACCTGCTGCGGTGCTGCCATGGGAATTTAACAAGAATAGGGAAAACCGAAGCCAGACTGGCCGTTTTACTGTATCTCCATGCTACAAAGTTCCGCCTGTACCCGTTGGCCTGAAACCTGGAGCTAACCTTAAGCTTTGAGACTGAAATTTGCAAAACGTCACCGAACGCAGCAAATAGGTAGCTGGGTTTGATCAAACCAAAGCAAGGGTGAGGGTGAGGGACTTTCAATCCGGCTCCCCTTCTCCTGCTCTGGGAGTAGACCGCAGGTCGTGCGTAGCAGGGGTTGGGGGATGAGGGCAAACGGCAAATGATGGCACCTACCCTTAGTCCAAACATGGCGATCGCCTAGGACCCGGGCGGTACCGGTCTAGGAACAGATCTGGAGTTGGGTAGCACCCTGCCCAACTGGCTGAGGTTGAGGACATGCCCTCCAGTCACCAGATAGACCGGCTGGGCGAGGCCACCTATTTGTCGAGTGAGTTGCCCCAGGCGGTCGCGAAACAGCCGCCCAGCGGGATAGGCTGGCACCAATCCCCAGCCCGTTTCCTCGGCCACCAGAACTACCCGCGCCTCGGTTTCGCTAAAGCTGTGCAGCAGATCCTGGCTGGTCTGGGTCCAGCTGTTCTCGTCCTGCTCCAGCAGGTTGGCCAACCAGGTGCCCAGTGAATCGACCAGCAAACAGCCCGTCATAGACCGAATGGCGACGGCCAGCTGAATCGGCACATGCTGGGTCTGCCAGTCTGGCGGACGGCGCTGCTGATGGCGCAGGATGCGGGTCTGCCACTCGCTGTCAGCCGGATCGATCTGGGCCGTGGCGATGTAGGTGATGGGCTCTCCGGTCTGCTGGCCCAGCCAATCTACGACCTGTTCGGCCCATTCGCTTTTACCTGACCGAGCTGGCCCCGTCACTAAAATTAGGCGATCGGTTTCGTTAGGAAAAGTCATAATCTGAAAACGTCGAGCAGAGATGAAGCCGCTAAAATACCCAAACGGATGCACTGCAGATCTACCAAAGCGTTGGCCCAGAGTTTTAGCTACCCTGCCAGGGGCAGAAGATTCCTGGCTTGACTGGTGGCAAAACAGGTTGGCCCCGGCTGTTCGGCCAGCTAGTCACCTCAGACAGGATAGCTCTGTAACAAAATAGCTCTGGCAAAGGCAACTCTGGCAAAGGCAACTTAGCAAAGGCAACTTGACAGAACAGCTTCAGGGTACAGCACTCAGGCGCGGCACTTAGGTATATCACACGTTTATGAGGAAAAGATTTCTATGAATACGGGACTAAAACGGATTGAAGCAACCCTGGGGCAGTTGAATGCCGGTCTGAAACAGCCCCCCCAACTGGCGGAGTCCGCGACGTCCGTTGAATCACCTGGACGAATTCAGGCTTTTCCCCTGCCCGAAACCCCGATTGAAGCTTTGATCAGTCCGGCTCCTGAGCAGATGCCCTCGACCAAGCCCGTCGCCAGAACCA
Source organism: Elainella sp. (assembly GCA_046080625.1). GTDB lineage: Bacteria > Cyanobacteriota > Cyanobacteriia > Elainellales > Elainellaceae > Elainella. The sequence continues at coordinate 7,276 of JBJTUI010000005.1, forward strand.
AAGCTGCTTCAAAGCAGACCGGTTCTGCCAAAGCCCAGCCCCAAAGCAGCTCCAAAGCCAGTGGCAAAGCTAACGGTCGCCCTGCCGTAAAGCAGCCCCCTAATGGCCCTAAATCCAAGCCCAACACCGTCCAAACCTTTCCCACCCAGGAGGGGACGCAGGCTCCGCTGCCCAAAGCCAAACCGCCCAGCTTTAGCAGCCATCGCCATGCCGTCAATCCCAATCTGGCCGTGGGACTGTTGCGGGAAGTGGAATCGGTTGTGGTGGGCTGGCAGCTGTCGCTGGAGCAGACGGTGCTGGAGATCCAGGCGCTCTATCTGGAAGGTCCGATTGTAGACGGCTGGCTGGAATCCCACCCGGTCGGATCTCCCCAAGTGATGCAGTCCGTGGGAACGGCTACCCTGCGCCATGCCGAAATCGACCGCCTGATGGAATATGTCGAGGAAATCTGTCGGATGCCCCAACCGCCAGAACCCAGCGAAACCGTCCGTTCTGAAGCCGTCCACCCTGAACCTGTCCGCACCGGCTATCGACTCTGTGGGTTAGATGCGGATGGGGCGCTCTGGTCGCGGCCCTGTCCTCAACCGCAGGTGCCCTATGTGGGGCTAGCGATTGCCCGCTACCAGAAGCTGCGGATTTTGCTGGCCCGCAAGCAGGATCTGGAAACACGCCTGAATCAGCTGATCCAGACCCTCACTCTGCTGCATGGGCAGATGCAGGACTAGACCCGGTCGTCATTCGTTCACCTTGCAAACCAGGAATTAAGAGATCGGCGGCGGGTGCCATGCGGGGCGAGAAGCGTCCCAGCAGTCCGTAGCTGGCCAGCCCCAGGTATTCCCGCACCAATAAGAACGCCTGCTTGCGCAGCTGAAACTGGGGCGGCAGCGCGTTGGGATGGGGAGCGACAACAAACCCAAAGCTGCGAAAGGTCAGCCAGGAGCGCAGCATGTGGGGCGAATCGGTGACAAGCAGAATCCGGCGAATCCCCTGGGGCTGGAGCAGAGCCGCCGTGAACTGGGCATTTTCTTCAGTGGTGCGGGAACAGGGTTCGCCAGCTACCGCCTCGGGCCACAGTCCCTGCTGGATCAACAGCCGCTGCATCGGCTCGGCATCGCCCCAACCGCTAACAAAAACCAGCGGAGCCCGCTGCTGCTGCCAGAGGGTAACGGCCTCCTGAATCCGCTCCGAGCGCAGTTCTGGCCCTCGTCCCAACACCACAATCGCCTCGCTGGTTTGTCCTCCGTCCTGGGGCAATAGACCGACTAGCGCCCGGCTGCCCCACTGCACCCCCAGCGGCGAGCAAACCAGACTGTAGAGCAGCAAACCAGCACAGCCAAAGCTGCTGATCTGACGTTTCCAGCGCAGTCGCAGCAGCCAGGGCAGCAGGATCAGGCCCACCAAAATCGGCACCACCCAGGCGGGATTGGTCAAAACTCCAAATAGCCACCAGGTCAGATTGGCCCACTGACCCGAGGCCGTCTGCGGCTGGCAGAGGCTGCTATCGAGCTGAGGCAAGGTCAATGGAATCGGCATGGGTTTGGAGAGCAGTGGCTAGAGTTTGGTCTGCGACCAGACATCTGGGTCAAACCTGCCTCTTTCTTAACAAATCTTTCAAAATAAAGGAAGTTCAGCTTGCCGATTGATCCGGCTTCGCCTTAACCTGGTTCTACGCTTCTGGCTATCGCTATGACTTCTACCCTGTCTTCCATATCGCCCCATCCAGCTGCCGTTCCCGCCCACCCCCACGATCATTTGGCCATCACATTTGCGCCGCTGTCGATTGAGGCGGCCTATGGGCTAGCCAACGCGCCCGCCAACGGGGCAGTGGTCTTGATGAGCGGCATGGTGCGCGACAACACCGACGGTCGGGCAGTTCTATCGCTGGAATATCAGGCCTATGAGCCAATGGCGCTGCGAGTCTTCCAGCAAATCGCTGCCGAAATTCGCCAGACCTGGCCTGACGTGACGCATGTGGTGATTCACCACCGAACTGGACAGCTGACTATCGGTGAAATCAGCGTGATTGTTGCCATTGGCTGTCCCCACCGCTCCGAAGCTTTCGCCGCCTGCAAATACGCAATCGATACGTTGAAACATAACGCTCCGATCTGGAAAAAAGAATGGTATAGCGAGCAGGATGGTACACTATCCTCCAGTTGGGTGAGTATCGGAGCCTGTCAGGATGAGTCTTGCTGAAGTCCCAGAGGTGGTAGGGTATGCCCGCGTGTCGAGTCGTGAGCAGGCGGAGAATAGCGCTGCCCTGGGTCAGCAGGTAGCCCGACTGGAAATGGCTGGGGCGACCTTGGTGCTGGCTGATGTCGAGTCGGGTCGTGAGGGCAAAGAAGACAGCCGCGCCCAGTTCCAGAAGCTGATGGGCTGGGTGAGGAATGGTCTGGTTAAAAAGGTGATCATCACTCGACTGGATCGGCTGTCCCGGTCGCTGCCTACCCTGCGTCGGGCCTTGGCTGAGTTTCAGCAGTTTGAATGCATCCTGGTGGCTCTGGATGACAATATCGACCTGTCTACTGCTGGCGGCAAGTTCCATGTCAATATGTTGGGCGCTCTGGCTGAGATGGAGAGCGACCGACTATCAGAACGCATCAGGAGGGGGAAGGAACACTTCAGACGAGAGAAGCGGGCTTCTCATCCGCCGTTTGGCTACATCGTGCGGAACTACCGGCATGAGCCAGACCGTGGGCCGTTTCTGTGCAGGCTAGACAACCAGCAGGAATACAGTCGTGCTGACATGGCCCGCGATTTGATCGAGCATTACTTGCTTGAGCAATCGCTGAACAAGTCCTGTCGTTATTTCGCCCAACGCTACGGCTATTCGGAGTTCTGGCAGACTGCTTTCCGTCAGTGGATAACCAGCCCGGTCCTACAGGGTGATGTTGTCTACTTCCCGAAAAGCAAAACACCTGAAATCTGTCCCAATACTCACGAAGCCATCATGACCCGTGAGGAGGGCCGCCAGATTAAAGAGATCATCGCCTTCAACAGCCGCATCGGCGGGTTTGGGCATAGGCGGGGGGTCTACAGCCTAACCGGCCTGGTGCGCTGCGAGTGCGGCGGCGGTTGCATCATCGCCAACGGGTCAGGCGGCAAGTATAAATATTTCATCTGCGCCAAGACCAGGCTGGGCAGTTGTACCCGTAAGAAGGGCATCCGGCTGGAGGCGTTAGAGAGTGCCGTGATCGACGCGCTCACGGTAAGGGCTGAGGCAATTGCCATGTTTGCAGACATCCCTACAACGCCAGAGGAACCGCTAGAGCTGCGAGATTTGCGGCAACAGCTAGCAGCAATGGAGGAATTGAGTAGCAACAGCCGGACGGTCAACCCGGCCATCAGTGAGGCGATTCGCAAGCTGAGAAACCAGATCGAGGTATTGCAGCAGCAGTCCCAAACCGATGTAGAAGTCGATGTCGGCAACCGGGAGCTGCTCAAGCTGGCCGCTTCTCATCCTGACTTTTGGGCAGAGCTGGACCCACCTCAGAAGCAGCAGTTTTTTCGGACGCTGGTGGATCATGTTCTGGTGTCGAATGGGCAGATTGTTCAGGTGTTTCTGAAACTGTAAGCCCCTTGCGAGCTACAAAGTCTAGTAGCGCTTTCCGTAGTTCGGCTCGGCTCACGATACTGCCTCCTGCGTCTGAATCTCTGAAATCGATTCCGGGGTTGTCTGGGCTGCCAGTGGGCCAAACTCACTCGCCAATTCGGGCCACTGTTTGATCGCCCTATTGATTGCCCAGCCGCCCGGTAGGTTCTTAATCAGCGTCCAGACGGTTGCCTGCCACTGGCCGGGGTATTGGCTAATCTGCTTGAGCAAGGCCGCCGCCCCTTGCAGATTTTCTCGATCAAGTTTCTGGGCTTTCGTGCGAGCGTCGTTGATCGCGCTTACCCGGTCGGTCCAGCAGGGCGGTGGGTCTGGGTCTGGCTCGGTTGGGCTGTTGGCCTGGGCGTCGTGGAAGCTGTGCGGCAGCTCGGTCAGAATTGCGTCAGGATTGCCGCCTACCCGCTCGGTTGCCGCCTTCAGCAGCCGTACCCTGATCGGGGCGCACAAATCTGGCAGCCCCCAGACTTTAACCTGGCAACCCCGTGGTCCGACCTTGCGAAGCACCTCAGCCTCCAAGCCCAACTTTCGCAGAAGCTTGTTAACGATCTCAATGCCGGTCTGGCTGACCCGAATCGACAGGGTGAAATAGCGGTAGATCTCTTTAGCGAGATGGAGCGCCGCCGCCTTGATTCGCACAACCCGCTCGTCAGATTCCTGGTAGGGGCTGCCGTCGAGCAGTTCCAGCAGGCCGAGCCGCTCAATCAGGGCCGCTCGAAAGAACTTTCGGGGAAGCTGGTGGGGCAGTGGGATACCATTCTCTAAAACCGCCTTGACCTGTTCAGCTTCAGCCGCTTTGGCGGCATCGAGGTTGGCCGCCTGCACTTGCAGCAGAACGCCCCGCCGGGTCTGCCCAAAGTTTTCAGTTAGCGCGGTGTAGCAGTCTGCCGAATCGTTAAAGTCGATACCGGGGAACTCGTCACGGTAAAGCACCTTCAGAGCCGCCCAGCGCTTTGCCGTGGTCAGGTCGGAACTATTCAGCAGCTCACGAGCCTCCTGGGGCGTCATATCTGCCGGGTCTGACGTAGCAATTGCCGCCGCGTCTTCCCGCCAGATTTCTTCCTGTGCCCACTTCAAGTTGACCTTGAGTTCCCGATCAGAACCGAAATCAACAAAAATGGTGTCCGGGTCGATGTTGTGGCCTTCCTGCTTCAGCAGTTCGATCAGGACATCCCTGGCATAGGATTTCTCGATTCCAACCGAGGTAACCTGATCCGAATAGAACTGAGCCTGAGCCGCCCCAATCGCGGCCAGTTCGCCTGATTCGTCGAGGGCCGCCTCAATCTCAAATACCCGCTGGTAGCCAGCCAGATCGGCCTGCAATTGCTGTTGCACTTTCCGACTGCTGCAATAGCCTTCGTGTGCCGTGCTGGCAGGAATCAGAGCGGGGCACCAAATTCGACGGGGAACCGGCAACCGATAGCGGGCTAACTGCTGGACCCAGCTCGACGGGTGATGGCAGCTAAACAGGCCATAAACCTTATTGAATCCCGGCTCGGTGATGCTGACGCCTGACTTGGCCGACGGCGAGAGAATCAGCAGATCAGGCAGCTCTGGCAGGCTTCGGAGGTACTGATCTGGGTCACGCCAGAACGAATCGAACGCGCCGCCTTGGTTTGTTTCCGAGTCAATTCGCAGCAGGGTTTTACCAGCAGCTTTAGCCAGCTTCTCAAGTTTGCGGCCCCAGTTGCGGCTGCTGACGTGGCAGATCACCTTCTTGCCTGCTGACAGGTCAACAAGTATCTCACGGACAAAGCCTGAATTGTCGCCCGTCGCAATCGAAATATCCCAGCTCTGCCGCTCGGCCCGGTGTTCGATCAGCCTGACCTGCTCAATGCCCGACAGTGCTTTGACCTGCTCAACCGTGCGGCGGTTCACCCGCGCCTCAGACAGGACGATCGCGCCGTTGGCAGCGGCAATCTTGAGCGCTTGAGCAAACAGGGCCAGAATCTCAGCCTGTCTGGTTTTGAGGGTGCCACCGAGGTTAAGCGATTCGAGAACCTGGTTGGCTTCGTCAATCACCAGCAACAGCGGCGTGTCGGGTTTGATAAACTCTTGAATCCGGGCCAGAGAATCAACGCAACAGACCAGGCCACCGACCTCATGGACCAGCAGCCTGAACGCGACTTGCTGATCGC
>JBJTUI010000006.1:0-3363 GCA_046080625.1 Elainella sp.
TGGAAACCAAGCGACTCATAGAGCTTTTGAGCCCGAGGGTTGTGGATATCTACGCTGATAAATACCTGGTTTGCTCCTGCTGATCTGGCTTGGGCAAGGCAATGCTGCAAGAGCTGGCTGCCGATTCCTTGCCCTCGATAGTTAGCCTGCACCGCCAGATTGGCAATATAAAAACTGTCGGCTGGATAGTTCTGTTCTAAAACTCGATTCAGAATCAACCCCATGGCCAGTTGGCGTCGCAGCCTTGCCCAAACGTTGAGGACAGAATCATAGTCTGCGTTATCTTGCAGAGCTGTTGCAGGCAGGAGTGTGGCAATCCCGATCACGAGCTCGCCAGCCGCAGCGATCTGAACATGGCGATGACTCAAGCGATTGTGGGAGCGAACAACCAGATCTTGAATCGTCTGAACTGCAGACTGACCAAACAACAGCTCAAACATCTCTGGGGCCGAAGCGTAGATCAGCTGCGCCACAGCCTCGGGAGAATGATGCTCCAGAGACATAGGACCATAGTGTAGTTCAGCAGAGATCATGGCAACTCTTATGAAACGCCAAGTTTGAACAAATTGTCAGCCAGGCTCACCAGATTTATTTTCCCAGATCTGTGCCAATAGGCGGTGCAGGAGAGAAGAAGCGAATGGCTGTTCTCCCCCAGTTTCGGCCAGGTTTGCTCAGCAGCCAATGTTGATCTGCACCACAGGATTAGTCCTGCATCACAGTCATGAAGGGCGACGCCAGTTCAGTGAGCTTATCCAGGATCGACCGTTTCTCCAGCCAAACTGAAACCGATCCGCCCTCACAGCGAAACTCGGCCCAACCGTCGGCGTTTGTCTGGATCGGGGTTTTGATATGTTCAGTAAGGTCATAGAACGTGGTGTTCGGTTTACCCACCTCCATCCACTTACCGCCTCCCGGCCCGTCGCTCATAATCACTGCCATCGCCTGTGGATGCTGCTTAGTACCCAGCCTAGTCCAACCGATGATATCTGGGTGGTCGAGATAGTCATATTGGGGACCATAGGCCGCGTGCTGACGGGCAAACAGCAGCCGATCAATCATCCATTTGTGGGAATCTATCCAGATTTCGTATTCGTTGCCGTCCCGGCCTTTATCCTTGTAGTGAGCACCGTAATAGTCAGGATAGAAGATGCAGGGGTAGCCCTCTGCCCGCAGCAGAGTGAAGGCATAGGCCAGGGGCTTGAACCAGGACTCAACCATAGACTCTAGCGCCTGCAACGGCTGGGTGTCGTGGTTGTCCACAAACGTCACGGCAAACAGCGGCAGATTTTTCATCAGCGTGTTGTCCAGGATCTGCCGCATGTCGTAGTCTCCACCCGCCTTGCTAGCCCGGTGGAAGTTGTAATGCAGCGGCACATCGAACAGGTTCATCCTGCCGCCCGCGTTGCCGATATACCAGCTCAAAGCTCCAAAATCTTCCGACCAATATTCACCCACGGTAAACAGATGGCGTTGATATTTGCTCTCTAGATGATCGAGCCAGTCGCTAAAGAAATCTCCCTGGATATGTTTGATTGCATCCAGACGAAAGCCATCTACCCCAACTGTATCCAGAATCCATTCGCCCCAATACTTCAGTTCTCCCCGCACCTCTGGATGGTTAATATCCAGGTCGCAGCTCATCAAATAGTCATAGTTGCCTAAGCGCAAATCAACCTTGTCTTCAAAGTTTTTATCCTTCATCCGGTATACGGCCCGATAGCTCGGATCGTAGCTGTTGTAGTCTACCGAGTCGAAGTGCCACCAGCGCCATTTCATGCTGGAGTATTTATCTCCCCGGCCTGGGAAGTCAAACTTTGTCCAGGACTTGATCTTGCGAGCGCCGCCCAAAGGCCGATTGCGGTCGTTTGGATCAAACGGGATGGCCTCAAACTCTTCTTCAGCGTCACCCCCCGACTTGTGGTTGAATACGACGTCGGCATAGATTTGCATGCCTGCCTGATGGGCGGCCTGTACCGCCGCAATATATTCCTGCTTAGTGCCGTATTTGGTGCGAACAGTACCCTTCTGGTCAAACTCGCCCAGATCAAAAAGATCGTAAACCCCATAGCCAACATCATAGCCGCCACCGTTGGCCTTGTAGGCAGGAGGTAGCCAGAGGGCTGTGATTCCGACAGCGGCCAGATCTTTGGCCTGCTGCTTGAGGCGATTCCAGTGATCGCCATCGCTAGGAATGTACCAGTGGAACCACTGCATCAAGGTGCCATTGAATTCACTGTCTGGCTTTCTGGTCGCTAGCCTGGCATAGTTTTCGTCAAGCCATTGTTTCAGGGCATTGGTCGATTCTTCTAGAACTTGGGCTGTCAGCTCTTTACCAAGCGATTTGAAGCGTTCTTCAAGCTGCTGGAATGGGTTGGCCATAGGTTTAGGACAGATGCTAGGGGACAGTAACGGACAGTAATGGTCACTTGAAAACTTTAGCTCGGAATGCCCCTTTTTTGGCGTTTGCTCTGTAACCGTCCCTCTGTAACCATCCTGCTAGCCATCAACCCCGGCCCATCAACGTCGGTTTGCAGCAGATTTGCGCTAGCTGCCTGCCGGGCCGCTAAATCGCTCTTGTGCTAGATGTGGTTGGGCATGACACTCCCTAGAATTGCCTTGATGTTTGAACTTGCCCAGTTTCTAGGGCGCTCCCTATGACGCTCAAAGCTTTTCCATCTCTAGATCAACTGCTGGCTGATACCGATCAACCCCTGGTCCAACTCACCGAAGCCCTGCTGCCTGCCATTTGTCAGATCTTGCAAACCGACCGCTGTTTCCTGCAAGTCCGCCACCCCACCCGGCGGTTGTATCAAATCTTTTGCTGGCAGCGTCCGGGCTTTCCTGACCTGACGACCGATGGCTGGCAGCCCGAAGAGCCCTGGGAAGAGGAAGATCCCATGTTTGCCGCCGCGCTGCGAGCCGCGCCCTCTATCTTTGTTGAGGATGTGGACAGCGCTGGCCCGGAGACACTGAATCGCGATTTTGAACGCCAGAACATGGGCCATCGCGCTTTGATTCATGGCCACATCTGCCAGGATGGTCTGCTTTGGGGAATTTTACAGCCCTGTGTATTTGGTTCAGCTCGGCGTTGGAGCGAATCAGACCGTCGGTTTGTCCTCGAAATGATTGAGTGCATTAAACCGCGAGTTGTCAGCTACGGGCAATCGGCTCTAGCCTAACCGCTATAGTTTGCTTTCAGTCATTCGTAATTTAATGCTAATACTATAGAATATCTACAGCGTTCACAGATAGATTGTGAAAGGGGGTGTGGAGGCTTTGCCCCTGCGCTCCTTCAGCTCCTATACCAATTCTTTTTGAAGCTGCACAGAATAAATGGGGGTCAAGGGGGCTGCGCCCTCTTGT
>JBJTUI010000007.1:0-10058 GCA_046080625.1 Elainella sp.
CGCCCGCACCCCGATTCTGATTTTCCCGGAAGGCACCCGCTCCCAAACCGGCGAGCTTCAGGAGTTTCAGCCCGGTCTGGGCCTGCTGGCCCTCCAGCTCCAGGTGCCGATTGTGCCGGTCTACCTGGAAGGCACCTATCAGGCCCTGCCCAAGGGCCAGCTCCTGCCCCAACGCCACCCAATCCAGGTCAGCTTTGGTCAGCCCCTAGAGGTGAAGTCTAACCCCACTGCCGATCGGGAGGCCTGCCAGGCGATTGCAGACCAAGCCCGCACGGCGATTTTGCAGCTGAAAGCTAGCCGCCAACCGCGCCGATTGGCAACCAGCGGGAGGTCAAGATGACATCTAGCTCGGGTGCAGCCTTTTTTGACGTAGACGGGACGCTGCTTAAGTCCACGATTGTCCACCACTATTTCTACCTAGCCCAGCAAGATCAGCCTGCCTGGAAGCGGGGACTGCTGACGGCGCGGCTGTTGAGCTGGGTGCCCTTCTACCTCTGGCTGGATCGGGTCAGCCGCGATGCCTTTAACCATGTGTTCTATTTCAACTACGCCGGATTGGCGGTTGAGGATTGCCGGAGCCAGGGTCAACGCTATTTTCAGCAAAAGCTGCGCCCCTGCTTGTTCCCAGCGGCCCTGGCCCAAATTGCCGATTACCAGAGCCAGGGTACCCGGATCGTGCTGGTGACGGGTTCGGTGGACTGCGTGATCGCACCGCTGGCCGAGTTTTTGGGAGCCGACAGCCTCACGGCCCAGCTTGAAGTCGAGCAGGGCCGCTATACCGGAGCGCTGCGGGGCGAGCCAGTGGCCGACCAGGAAAAGGCCCGCCTGATTCGTCGCTATGCCGAGGCCCACCAGATTGACCTGTCCCAGAGCTATGCCTATGGCGACAGCATGGCCGATCTGCCGATGCTGCAAGCCGTGGGGCACCCGGTGGCAGTCAACCCCAGTTCTCGACTCCAGCAGGTGGCCTTGCAGGCGGGCTGGCCGATCCAAACCTGGGTGGCCTCATCTGTAGCTGGCGCCGGCTTCCAGTCAGCTCAACTAGCCTCGCAGCCAGTTTCCCAGCCAGTTTCCCAACCAATTGCCCAACCAGTTCCCCCCTCCTCGGAGCCCTGCCTATGAATCTGCAAGACAAAACCCTATTGATTACCGGCATCACCGGATTCATCGGTTCCCGTGCGGCAGAACTGGCCCAGGCCCGAGGCATCAAGGTGCGGGGGCTGGTGCGCTCGCCCGACCGCGCCACGGCGTTGAAAGACCAGGGTATCGAGGTTGTGATCGGCGATATTACCGACCCAACCGCCGCCGCCGCCGCCTGTCAAGGAGTTGATCTGGTGCTGCACACGGCAGCCATGGTGCAAATTGACGGCGATCCCGAGGCCTTTCGTCGGGTCAACCAGCAGGGAGCGCTCACCATGGCCCAGGCGGCTAAACAGCAGGGCGTTCAGGCGTTTGTCCATCTCTCTAGCGTCATGGTCTACGGGTTCGATTACCCGGCCTACGCCACCGAATCCGCCCCCCTGCGGGGCGAAAATAATCCCTATTGCCAAACCAAAATCGACAGCGAGCGCGAAGTCCTGAAGCTGAGCCAGCCGCCCGGAGCTGGGCTGCCCGGATTCGGCGTAATCGTGATTCGCCCCGGCGATGTCTACGGCCCCAACAGCGGAGCCTGGGTGGTGGAACCGCTCAGCTACATGCGCCGCAAAGAGTTTGCCCTGCCCAAACTCGGCAAAGGTTGCCTTAACCACGTCTACGTCGATAACCTGATCGACGCCATTTTCCTGACCCTGGAGCAAGAAGCCTACGGCGAGGTGTTTAACATTACGGACGGCCAGCAGACCTCCTGCAAGGACTATTTCACCAAACTGGCTGCCGTGGCGGGCCTACCCGCTCCGATTCTGCTGCCCACGTTTCTGGCCAAGTTTTTGCTGCAACAGCGCATCAAGAAACAGCAGAAACAGGGTGTGCCGATCGATCTACCTTCCGATTCAATCAACTGGATGAGCCGCCCCCACCCCTACTCCATCCAAAAAGCCCAGGCCCAGCTTGGCTACCAGCCCCAGGTCAGCTTGGAACAAGGGATGGAGCAGATCAGGCTCTGGCTGCAAAGTCATCCAGTTTGACACTGGCGTACTTCACTGTTCAGATTTGGTTTTCTCAACTGACTCTATTTCATTCATTTTTCATTTACTTTGACTTTACTCTCGTCAGGAGGAATCCTTTGGAAACTGCAGCAACAACCCTTGAACAGCCATCACGTCAGGCATCATTGGGTAAGCCATCGTTCACTGCCTCACTGCGCAAGCGTTTTTTGCTTTTAGCCTATCGAATTTCCTGCAAGCTCTATACCCTGTTCAGTCGCAACAATTACTACCAGCAGGCAGTGCCGCTTGCCCTCTATGCGCCCTGGAATGTTGATCAAGGCTTTCAGAGAGCCTACCAGAGGATTTTTGCTAACACCTTGGTCGATCAATACCGCTGTTTTGAACTCTGGTCGCTGGTGGAGCAAGTCCAGAAGTTGGATGAAGGCAGCATTATTGAAATTGGCGTCTGGCAGGGCGGCACAGGCGTACTGATGGCCCACAGAGTCGCCACCTGTGGCATTACTGATCCCGTCTATTTATGCGATACGTTCTCGGGGGTAGTCAAAGCTAGCGACAAGGACAGCTTCTACAAGGGCAGCGAACATGCCGACACCTCCCAGGCCATCGTGGAACAGCTGGTATCCCAGTTTGGCCTCACCCAGGTGAAAATTCTCAAGGGCATTTTCCCAGACGAAACCGCCCACTTGATTGGCGATGACAAATTCCGACTCTGCCATGTCGATGTTGATGTTTATCAATCGGCCAAAGATGTGGTGGCCTGGGTCTGGGATCGCATGGTGCCGGGCGGCATCATCGTCTACGACGACTACGGTTTCCTGGGCTGCGACGGCATCACCAAACTGGTCGAAGAGCAGCGCGCCCTATCCGATCGGCTGGTTTTTCACAACCTGAACGGCCACGCCATTGTCGTGAAATTAGCCTAGCTGTGAAGTTATCGTAAATTGCGGGAGTGATCCGCAATTTTCACCTGTTTTCGCTATTTAATCCAATCTAACAACCAAGGGGGAGGTCGTTGAGCCATGACAGCTACAGCAGCGCGCAAGCCGCAAAATATCAAGGGCAATTTGCCCACCTGGGGCGTCTGGGAACGCATGGTGCCTGAAATGGTTGCCGAGGGCGATCCCTGCACCCAGCGGATGCTCGATATTCACCTCGGACGCTACCAGACGGCTAGCCGCTATGTTCAGGGTAAGAAGGTGCTGGATATTGCCTCTGGAGCCGGGTTTGGTAGCAAAATGCTGAAAGAAACTGGAGCGGCGCAGGTGATCGGCGTGGATATTTCTCCCACCAGCATTCAATATGCCCAGGAGCATTACGGCACCGCTGGCGTTTCCTTTGTCCAGGCCGATGCGGAAGTCTTTGAGTGGCAGGAACCATTCGATGTAATCGTGTCGTTTGAAACGATCGAGCATGTCCCCCACCCCGACAAATTTCTGGCCCAGATCCGCAAGCTGCTGAAGCCAGACGGTCATTTTCTACTCTCCGTCCCGCTGGGCGAAACCCGCCACATCGACCCCTATCACCTGCATGTGTTTCAACAGCAGGACGTATTTGAGAAATTCCAGCAGGCCGGTTTCACGATTGATGCCTACCGGATTGACGACTGGACAATTCAAATCTCTGATTTGGAAATCTGGAAAAAACTCTATCCCGAATCGCGCGTCTCGCTCAAAGACCTGTTCTTCACCTGGCGGGGGCGTCGAGCCCTGTGGGATTTGATCAAATACAAGTGTATTTCCATGCCCCAGATTATGGTTCACGCCCAGTTGACTACAAATTTCTCAGGTGAATCGCAGCCGTTGCAGCACCTCGATTAAGCCCCCCAATCCCCCAAACTTGGGGGGCTTAGAAATGTTCATCCTGCCCTTTCTTGTGGGTTTCCAGTTTTCTGATGGGTCGGATTCTTCAGCTCCATACTGATGTCTCGGGAAACAGAGTATTGGCTTGGAATCCCCCCAGTTTCGGGGATTGAGGGCGTGAGGGGATCTAGGAGCGCACACCATAGACCTCAAGGAGGGAGAAAATCGCCGTAACCCCTATTTCTACTCTCCTATCCTTGCTTACCGATTTCAAATTTGATATCAACTAGGAACACTCAGGCGAAATGATTAAATAGAACTAGTGATTTTGAGTAATTTCAGGTAGTCCTTTAGTTTCTGGGTGTTCCATATGAATTCGGCCTCGACTCCCAACCCGGCTAATGTCAAAGTCTTGGACAAAACCACCAAGATGATCTTTCACTACGGTGAAGGATTTCACTATGAGTCGCTGCCTCAAGGTACGCGGGTGATTTATCCCAACGCATCCCACCCTTCTATCTCCAACGTGGATGCCGCAATTGAGGACGCCCTTGAAAATCCTTTGGGCTGCGATCCGCTTTCGGCCCAGCTCAGACCCGGCATGAAGGTGACGATTGCCTTTGACGATCTCTCGCTGCCCCTGCCGCCGATGGAGCAGCCTGACATTCGCGAGCTGATCATCACGAAGGTGTTAGAAAAGCTGACCGCCGCTGGGATCGACGACATTCATATCATCTGTGCCGTAGCCCTGCACCGCCACGAAACCCCCGCCGAGCTGAAATATCAGTTGGGCAATAAAATCTTCAAGGCTTTCTACCCCAGCAGCAAGCTCTACAACTACGACGCGGAAGACAAAGAAGGCAACGTCTTTCTCGGCACCACCGAAAAGGGCGAAGAGGTTGAGGTTTCGCGGCGAGCCGTGGAATCCGATCTGGTCATCTATGTCAATATCAATCTGGTGTCTATGGATGGCGGCAATAAATCCTACGCCACAGGACTCAGCACCTACCGCACGATTCGCCACCACCACAACCACCACACGCTGATGCACTGCAAGTCCTACATGGACCCAGCAAATTCAGCCCTGAGTGCCTCTTGTGATCGACAGGGCCAGATCATCCAAGAGCACATGAACATCTTTAAAATCGAAACCACGCTGAACAATGACACCAACCTGGCCCTAGCTACCTATTTCACCAAGCCCACCTGGGATCTGAACTGGTACGACTGGGGTAACTTCTGGCTGAACAAAACCCTGCTTGAAAGTCTCCCGGTCACAGCGCGTCGCACGATCTTTCAGGGATTGCGCGCCCCCTTCCGGCTCACCAGCATCTACGCGGGCCGCACGGCACCCGTGCATGAAAAAATTCTCGACAAGGTGTTTGACCAGCTGGCTGTCCCGGTACCGGGACAGGCGGATATTGGAATTGTGGGGATTCCCTACCTCAGCCCTTACAACGTCAATTCGATCATGAACCCGATCCTCGCCTATGTGATGACCCTGGGCTACAGCTTCAACTTCTACCGGGGCAAACCGTTGGTGCGCAAAGGCGGAGTATTGATCGCATTGTATCCTTTACATGAAGACTTCCACCCGGTACACCATCCTTCTTACATCGAGTTCTATAATCGAGTTCTCACCCAGACTACCGATCCCAAAACAATTCAAGACAAGTACGAAGAAGAGTTTGCCTACAATCCCAAATACATCGAGGCCTACCGGCATGGCTATGCCTATCACGGCGTTCATCCCTTCTATATGTGGTACTGGGGCTGCTATGGCCTAGACTACCTCGGTAAGGTGATTTTTGTTCGGCCCGCCTCCAAACGTCCTGCTGAAATCATGGGATTTTCTACGGCCAGCAGCATTGCTGAAGCGCTCGAGATGGCTCAAGACGTAGTCGGTGACAATCCTTCCATCTCTAACTTCCACTATCCTCCCCATATTCTGCTTGACGTATTCTAAGTTCACCTCCACCTGGTCCTGCCTATGCACACCAATGCTCTTTCCCTGGCTACTCCCCATTTGTCTCCGGTGCCCATGACGCCAGCCTTGGTGGCCCATGATCTGTGGAAAGCCTATCCGCAGCCTCGTCAGGGGCGTAGCAAAGGAGATCGCGAAGGGCTGCGCCAGGTCGTGCAGGGGATTAGCTTCACGCTGCATGCGGGCGAGGTGCTGGGACTGCTGGGGCCCAACGGGGCCGGCAAAACTACAACAGTTGGCATGCTCTATGGAGCTGTCCTGCCCACCCAGGGCTATGTGCAGATTGGGGATCTAACCGTGCATTTGCGCAACCGGCAGGCCCGCGCCCAGATCGGCGTTGTCACCCAGGACGATTCGCTCGATCCAGAATTTTCGGTGCTGGAAAACCTGGTGCAGTTTGCCCGCTACTACGGCATGGCCGGGCTGGCCGCCAAGCGTCGCGCCCAGGAGGTGCTTGAACTGGTGCACCTGGAAGATGCGGCTCACTACCCGATTCGCCGAATTTCTGGCGGTATGCGACGCCGGGTGGTGTTGGCCAGAGCCCTATTGAATCACCCCAAGGTGGTACTGCTCGACGAACCTACCACTGGCCTCGACCCGGATGTGCGGCAGGACTTCTGGAAGCTGGTGATCGAGCTGAAGCGGCAAGGCTGCGGTATTTTGCTCACTACCCACTACATGGATGAGGCCCAGCGCCTCTGCGACCGATTGCTGCTGCTGCAGCAGGGCCAAGTCATCGAAGATGGCACGCCCTTAGAGCTGATCCAGCGCATCGTCGGTCAGGAAGTTGTAGAGATTGAAGGCGTGCCGTTTGAAACGCTCAACGCCCTGGCGCTACGGGCAGGCACCTGGTGCCGCGCCTTGGGCAGCGGTGATTTAATTGCTCTGCCGACTGAGCATCCGGAGCTGCTGTGGGATGAGCTGGGTGCCCTAAACCCATTGCGCCTCACCCGTAGACGAGCCACTTTAGAAGACGTGTTCTTAAGCCTGACTGGGAGGTTGCTGGAATGACTGCGATTGGTTCAGTTACGGCAGCAAATGGCTCGGGGCTGCAAGCCCTCAAGCTCACCCTTTGGGGCATCTATGCAGTCTGGAGCCGCCACGCCAAGATCTACCAGCGCACCTGGTTGGTCAACTGTCTACCGCCCCTGCTGGAACCTGTGATTTACCTGGTGGCCTTTGGCTATGGCCTGGCCCCTTTGATTCAAACCATTGATTATTTGGGCCGTCCCGTGCCCTATCTCAGCTATATTGCCCCAGCCATGATTGGCGTCGGGCTATTGTTTCAGTCCTTCTTTGAAGGGGCCTACGGCAGCTTCAACCGGCTCCACTACCAGAAAACTTGGCAGGCAGTGCTGACTACACCGGTCAGCTTTATGGAGATTTTCATCGGCGAATGGCTGTGGGCAGCCAGCAAGGGCATGATTGTCGGTACTGTAACCGGCCTCATGACCGTGCTGCTGGGTCTGCATAGCCTGCCCAATTTTCTGCTGTCGGTTCCCTTCATGCTGCTGGGAGCGCTGATATTTGGTGGCATCGGCATTCTGACCGCGAGCTGCATTGCTACGGTTGATCAAGTGAGTGTGGTCACGTTTTTGATCATCGTACCGATGTTTACCCTCTGTGGCACCTATTTCCCACGGGCCAATCTCCCTGTTCCCCTCCAGATAATTGCCAAATTTCTACCGCTTTCGGCAGTCGTTGATTTGCTGCGCTGGCATTTAGGTTTACCAGATGGCTGGTGGCTAGGACTCCTCTGGTTGCTCGTTTTGCTGATTGCCATCGGCTATGGGTCAGCCCGAATGATTCATCGCCAAGTGATTCATTAATTCCTAAGTTCCTATTTTGTTGTCATTCAATTAGCCCCATCTAAGACAAATTGTAGTGGATCAAGTTCTGACAACGTCTGGTGGACAATCATTGATGCCATAGGTATTTTGGGCCAAGGGTATTGACCGAATGTCTCTCCAGTAGCGCCTTCCTTCTTCCCCCAATCCTATGCATGATTTTGCGACAATCTGTCTTCTATTATGCTGCTGCTTGCCGTTCTGGGTGGTTCTGCCTGCTCGATATATTGCAGTCTTTGCACGGATTTTGAAAACTAATGCTCTAGCTGGAAACCAGCCCTCGGAATTTCCGGCAGAATTTCCCAAGGCAACGATTATCCTTTGCCTGCGAGGGAGCGATCCATTTCTGTCAGATTGTTTGACAAGTTTGCTGGCTCAAGATTATCCGAACTATTCTCTGCATATTATTGTAGATAGCCTTGAGGACCCAGCGATGGCAGTTGTGAATCAGCATCTGCACAAAGCTCCGGAAGAGACTTGCGGGTGCTGTGGTTCAAAATCCGCGGCGACTGTTCCAGTCACAGTTAGCCCCCTGCGTTTCAAATATCCGACCTGTAGCCTTAAGTGCAGCGCCCTCCTCCAGGCTATTTCTGAGCTATCCCCAGACTGTGAAGTGATTGCGCTCGCCGATGCCGATACGATTGCGCACCCAGCTTGGCTGCGAGATTTAGTCTACCCGCTCGCTGATCCAGAAGTCGGCGTGACAACGGGCAATCGTTGGTACCTGCCGAGGGACACCCAATGGGGTAGCCTATTCCGCTATCTGTGGAACGCCTCGGCGATTACCTACATGGTTAATCAAGATATCCCCTGGGGCGGCTCACTCGCAATTAAAACCCAAGTTTTACAAGACTGCGGTGTGCTGAAGCAATGGCGCGAGTCTTTTGTAGAAGACGTGCCGCTGCGTGAGGCCATTCAAGCAAAAGGCTTGCGCGTACATCTGGTTCCTTCAGCCATTATGGTCAACCAGGAGTCTTGCACGGTCGGCAGTTTCATGCGCTGGCGGCAGCGCCAGGAACTGGCTACCTGGCTATATCATCCCAAATACAAGGACTTGATCAACTATTGCATTGTGCTGATTGGACTGCTGCTGCTGGCCTATGGAGGGTTCGGCTGGTCGCTATTCACGCAGCAATGGAATAGAGCTGCCTGGTTTGCACTGCCGCTGGGCTTGAGTTTTGCAATTGCGCTACTGCTCCAGCAATGGGTAGAGCGAGAGTTGAAACAGATTTTACAGGCTCGACAGATCCAGGTGCTCCCGTTTTCGGCCTCTGCATCTCTCAAACTCGTTCTAGCAATGCTAGCCGGTCAACTCTGGGGAAACGCGATGCTCGTGCTTTCGGCCCGTCTCAGAGAAGTGGAATGGCGCGGCATCACTTATAAAATTAGTAGTTGTAAAGTGCAGCTTGTCGAGTATCGTCCCTACAAACCTCTGGCACAGGCTGTAACTTCGTCTTCTCTCTAGTCTTCTCTCTAAAGGTGATTCCAAAGGCACGGTCTAGCGGGTTACTGTCAGCCTAAAAACAAAATCTCGTTGTCAAGTAGTTTGGCTCAATTGCCGAATTACTGATAGATTCAGGCGTATTTTACAGCAACTTGCAGATCATTAAATTAAGCGGCAGCTGCAGAGGAAAACCACTGTCCAGAGCCGTTCTCTCCTTCCACAGTGGCTGAATACCAAACTGCTGCTAGCGCTTCTGAAGTGCTGATTAGGGCGATCTATTTATCCGTCGAAATCTCGTTTAAATTTACGATTAACATCATCATCGAAGCTTGTATTTTAACCTTTCAGATGTTAGTATTCTAACTGGGTGTAATTATGTGAACTTCAGTCTTGATATCTCTAATCTTGGTATTCCCAATCGGATTGGCCTTTGAGTAGGCTTCGGGTAGCTGTACGGCTCCGAGCGTAAATATTTCGGGTGCAACTGTTAAGTGAACCGAATAGCGTAGGTTGGGATGTGTCGTCTTGACGATTCTGTGTTGCTAGCAATTCTGTATTGCTGGGATTGGTTTCAGCAACTTTGAATTGGGTAACTTTGAACTTGCGCAGGTTTCAGAAGAGTGGAGATTGTGTTCCTCTACAGATGAGTTCCGGTGAAATTAGGTATAAATGTTCAGGGTCCTGAAGTATTGATCCTGTCCATTTCATTCCTGAAGGCAGATCAAGCTGAACTACACCCTTAGGAGTCTTGTAAAAATAACCTGAGCAGGCAAGGGGCTTAAGCCCCTTGTTCAAGCCAGTAGACCGATCCAGGTGATCAACTTATTCGTACAATCTGCCTTAGGAGAGATCTGCGGGTAAGACAGAGTGGGCGAAGAC
>JBJTUI010000008.1:0-10742 GCA_046080625.1 Elainella sp.
GTCATTGCGCTTGAAGGCAATCCGGTTGTCCGAAATGGCCGGATTGGAATCGTCGTTGCCAGAAGCGTCAATCCTCAAGGGCGTTGCGCCATTGATCGAGTAGAAGACATCCCGGTCGGTGCTGCTGTAGCGCTTGTCCCAAACTACCGTATCGCCAGAAATCTGGACGTTAGCGTCGGGTTCGCTGTCGTTGGTCAGGCGAGTGGTGGTGCCGGTGGCGCCGTTATAGAAATAGACTTCGGCACTGTTACCCGTGCCGTTGATCCAGGCAGCGTTCTTGCCCGACATAACGACGTTTTCCGGCAGGCTGTTGCTGTTGGGCAATTCGGTAATGGCCTGCTGCTGATAGCTGATCGCGCCGCTGTTGATCTCGGCCTGGGTGAAGCTGCTGCCTGCCCCGAGTAAGGTACCGCTGCGGTAGAAGCCGCCCCGCTTGGGCAGAGTGGTGAGCGTGTAGGTGAGCTGCCCTGGACCCTGCTGGCTGTCGGTGGCGTTGAGGCTGTCGTTGCTCAAGACAGTGCTGCTGGGGGTGAGGCCGCCGCGAGCCACGCTGAGGGCCAGCGATCCGCCTAGAGTAGGAGCCGTATTGGTGCCTGCGCCGCCGCCTGTACCTCCACCCGTGCCGCCACCTGTACCGCCACCCGTGCCTCCACCCGTGCCGCCGCCCGTGCCCGTAGCCGTGGCAAACAGGTTTAGCCGGTAGCGAGTCTCGGTTTTGCCGCCCTTGACGCGGACAAAATAAGTGCCCGCAGTCAGACTAGTGGTGATCGTTTCGGGTTGAGTATCGGGCTGGGAAGACTGTTGCAAAATCGCGCCACTGCTGCTCAAGAGGGTGAGGTCAGCACTGGCCTTGAGACCTCTGAGGCGAGCGGTGAAGTTGAAGCTAGTGGAGCTGGTCAGGGAAAATTTGTAGAAATCGCGCCGATCTTTACCGCCAATCTTATTTCGCAACCGACTGGTGCTCAACGTGCCCAAATCAACCGCCGTACCCCGGGAACTGCCGGGATCGAGTGCCATAAAAATCACCTGCGTTGTGAAGGGAAACCAACAAGGTCCAACCGAACTGAGGCACCACTGTAGTGCTTGCTACGCAAAGTCACAGGGTTACTCCGGACAGTATTTTGTTAAGAATCCCGTAGTTCCTCGGATAGTGAGGCTCAGTGGCACTATTGAGCTAGGTTAATTTTTTGACCGCTAGATGGCAGGCCCAGAGGTTCGCTCAGAGGTTCGCTCAGAGGTTAAACCGGGGCTTAAACCAGAGATCAAACCAGGCGGCTGAACTGCACCCGCAGGCCATCTTTAGGGTGGGGCGTCGGTACCGTCACCAGATCCAGGTTCTGGTCGGGCAACAGCTGCCACTGGTAGCCGCGCAGCAGCTGGACCGCAAAGATTTTCATTTCCAACCGGGCAAACTCCTTGCCGAGACATTCCCGGATGCCGCCTCCGAACGGCAGGTAGCCATATTTCTGACGGTCGGCGCTCTGCTGCTGCAAATTTTTGGGGCTGAAGCGCTCCGGGTCAAAGCGCTCGGGCTCGGGATAGAGCTGGTCGTCCTTGTGGGTGCCATTGATCTGGTAGAGCACCAGCCAGCCCTGGGGAATCTGGTAGCCGTTGATTTCGCAGGACTCGACCACCTTCCGGAAGCCGCCGCCCACGGGGGGCACCAGCCGCATCACCTCGCGCAGCACCTGTTCCAGGTAGGTCATCTGCTTCAGGCTATCCAGCGTCAGGGGCAGGGAGGCAAACTGGGCCTGCTCGGCTCGTAGTTTGGCCAGCACCTCGGCATCCTGGCCCACCAGCAGACAGAAGGAGGCGATTGCTGAGGTCAGGGTTTCGTGTCCGGCAAATAATAGCAGCAGAACCTGGTCGTTTAGCTCTGCCGAACTGAGGCTCTGGCCGTCGTCGTCCTTGGCCTGCACCAGGAGCCCCAGGGTGTCGCTGCCCGGATCGGGATTGCCCGGATCGGGATTGCCCGGCTCGGAACAGCGCTGGCGCTGTTGAATAATCTGGGTCAACACCTGGTCGAGCCGATGGCCCGCCCGCTTGGCCTGACCAAATTTCGTCCAGGGCAAATTCAGCGGCAGCGAAAACAGCCCGGCACACCAGGTTTCAAACAGATGGCCCAACTCGGTTTCGGAACCGTTGTCCAGCCCGGCCAACAGCTTGCAGGCCACGTCCAGCGTGTAGCGCCGCAGCTCCGGATACCAGACCAGCTCGGTTTGCCCCGGCGTGACCCAGCTCTCCAGATAGCGGTGGGTAATCTGCTCAACTGTGTCGATATAGCCCGCCAGGGCACGGGGCAGAAACGCCTGGGCCAGCAGTTTACGGCGGTTTTGATGCACGTCTCCGGTTTGCAGGGCCAGGGAGAGGTTGCCCAACAGAGCCTTGGTGCTGGGCGGCCAGCTCACGACAAATCGGCGGTCGCTGCTCAGCACAAACCGATTGGCCTCCACGCCCCGGACAAACACGGTCGGCTTGCCCAGCAGGCTGGTCTTGAACACTGGTCCATACCGGCGGTGCTTCTTCTGGGCGTAGCCGGGGTCACGAAAAAAGCTGAGGGTTTCGCCAATCAGGGGCAGGCCGTTGGTGCCGGGCGGTAGGGGCAGGCTGGAAGTTTGGGGCATACAAGGATCTGGATGGGCGAAAACTGAGGATCAAAAATCTAATCACAATTGTAGAGGCTGGCTGAGAAAAGGTAGTTGATGAGAATCCAATATTGCTCAACAATATTGAGCATAGATTAATCCGTAAAGCGCGATTTATGCAGGGTAAACGCATCAAAATTGAGGGTCAAACTATGCCTCATCCAGTGATAGGAGCGGGGTGAGGATTTGCATCATAAACTGATCGTCGAGTCCGGCTTTGTAGCGTTTCATCGCTAAACTGCCCTTTGAGCTATCCTGGCGTAACAGGTTGAGGGCAAACCGTCGCAGGACACTGAAGTTGCGAGGGGCATGATCCTTGCGAATGCGAGAAGCATCTTCGTTGAAAACGACATCCAGACACCAA
Source organism: Elainella sp. (assembly GCA_046080625.1). Lineage (GTDB taxonomy): Bacteria > Cyanobacteriota > Cyanobacteriia > Elainellales > Elainellaceae > Elainella. Next base: position 3,010 of record JBJTUI010000008.1, read on the forward strand.
TGCAGTTGGTTTTCAATGCCCCAATGAGCCCGAATATAGTGAGAAAAAGTAGCCGCATCAACGGCAAGGGAACTGAGGAAATAGCGGGTTTCTGAGGTATCTTTGTTCCAGAGCCGCCGCTTGGATTGCACGACCACCAGCGTTTGTAATCCTGCCCAATTTTGGCATTGCGTGGGTGTGAACACCTGAGCGACCGGGAACTGAAACACAGTCCTTGACTCAATGCGATGATGTCCTGCCTCACACTGCTGATGTTGCGTGTAGTCTACTTCTTCGCCTGAGGTCGTTTGAAACTGCTCAAACCACTGATGTGCCTGCTGGGACAAGGTGGGCTGATTGTCTTTGAGGGCGAGAATGTAGTCGGCTTGCTGTTGGTGAATCTGTTGAGCAATCGCACTGTGGGTACCCATTGCGTCGATACTGACGATACAGCCCGTCAAGGCAAGTTGCTCTAACAACACAGGGATAGCCGTAATTTCATTCGACTTGGAATCCACCGCGCATTGCCCCAGCACTAATCGATGCTCACTTGCCCAGGCACTCACCAGTTGCAACGCTTTGACTCCCCCTTCCCGGTCATAAGAACCTCTGGCAGTTTTGCCATCAATCGCGATGACTTCTGCTGCCAGTGTAGACACAAAGGCTTTGACCCACTGCTGGAAACTGGACTCAAACGCTTCGGGGTCAATTCGGGCAAACACAGGAGCGAAAGTATCGTGAGAAGGAATCCCATTTGGCAAAGCCAGGAAGGTTTCGAGCCAAGCGCGTTTGGCATTTCCATAGGTTTCGATAGCAACCCAACTGTCTGCCCCGGCAAGGACAGCAAACAGGGCAATCGCTAAGATGTCGAGCAGTTGATGGGCACGGGTGCGTTCGACTCTGGGGTCAGCAATGTCACCAAAGCATTGCTCCAGGCAGGCTGACAAGCGCTCTCGGCTAACAATTGGAGGCATAACGGAGGGGAAAGCCCCCTATCTTACACCCTTTTCCACGCTCTTTTAGATGCGTTTACCCTGCCTTACTACAGTAGAAGCAGAATATAGAACTGTTTTACAAGAAACCCAAGAGATGCGTGAGTATTGGGAAGAGCAAAATCGGGAGCGCTTAGCCCAAATTGCTAAATTGCCTCCCAAGCCAGGACAAGAAGAAGCCTATGTTAAACTCCAAAGCTGGAAAGAGAGGCTTGGGCTGCTTACGTGATTGCTTTGGTTGATTCAAAAGTTGCTCCAATGCCCACCGTTGGGTGGCGATCGTCTTGAACTCGCTTTGGTTTGTGACAAGTGTCGAATAAGCAGGCAACTGAGTTGTACTTGCCCAGGTCAATTGCCAGAATCCTTCATGTTATCCTCCAGCTATGGGAAGGTGGTTTGAGATTAGGGGTTGGGGACATCCTTAGCCCCAGTTATTCACCTGCATATCTGCCTGAAAATTCACCTAGATATTCAGCAGACGATTTCAACCGGCCAAAATTTTCTTCAACGCCCGCACCGTACTAGCGCGGCTGGCGAACGTTATCTGATCCTCTGCGATCTGGACAAAAATCCGGCCCGACAGCCATTTGCTCATTCCTGTGCGCTCGTAGATCCGCAGATCTTGGGGAACATCTGCGTTGTCGAACTCGACCTGCTCGTAGCCATACTGGGCCAACGTGGTGTCTAGCTCGTTGAGAAACTTCTTGCGGCCTTGCAGCGGCAGACTGAACTGAACCGTGCGGTTGAAATAGACGCCCAGCCCGCCAGCCACCAGACCCGCAACAGCGCCAACCTGTTCCGGCAGGCCCGTGCCAACACCCAGCCCAGTCGAGCGAGACATGACAAACGTAATCGCCATGGCAGTGCTGGCGAAATAGTAGAGGAACGTGGCAGCCGCGCCCGGTCCAAATTCCATGCCCTGGTTTTCAGTAGATGTCGGCATTTATCCCGTCTGCTTCCCTTTCAGCTCAAGCAAGTCACTGGGCTGCATTGCCCCGTGCTCGGTGATGATGGCGGTGATCAGCTCAGCAGGCGTGACATCAAAGGCGGGGTTATAGAACTCGGTGCCCGCCGGACAGATTAGGGTATTGCCGATCTGGTAGATCTCCACCGGGTCGCGTTCCTCAATCGGAATTTCGATGCCCGTAGCCAGCTTGAAGTCAATCGTTGAGAGGGGGGCGGCCACAAAGAACGGAATATTGTGGGCCTTTGAAACCAGCGCCAAACTGTAGGTGCCAATTTTGTTGGCCGTATCGCCGTTGGCCGCAATCCGGTCAGCCCCCACCACCACCGCGTCGATCATCCCGCGCTTCATACAGTGGGCCGCCATGCTGTCGGTCAATAGCGTCACCGGGATGCCTTCCTGGACACATTCCCAGGCAGTCAGGCGCGCTCCCTGCAAGCGGGGCCGGGTTTCGTCGGCGTAGAGCCGCTCCAGTCGATTCGCCTGCCAGGCCGCCCGCACCACGCCCAGCGCCGTACCGTAGCCCGCTGTGGCCAGCGCTCCCGCATTGCAGTGGGTCAACAGCCGCAGCTGGGCCGGAATCTGGGGCAAAACCTGCAGGCCATGTTCACCGATGGCTTCACAGGTCGCGATATCGTCCGCGTTAATCTTCTGGGCGGTTTGCAGCAGCACTTCCTTGATGTAGTCTACGCTGCCCACAGTTTGACGAGCCGTTTTCAGCATCCGGTCGATAGCCCAAAACAGATTGACCGCCGTGGGGCGAGTTTCCCGCAGGGTTTGGGCCACGGCTTCCAGCTTCAGCAAAAACGAGTCCCGGTCGTTGGCCGTAATTTCCCTGGCTCCCAGATACATGCCGTAGGCCGCCGCCACTCCAATTGCCGGAGCGCCCCGCACAATCATGGTTTTGATTGCGGTAGCCATATCGTCGCAGCGGCTGATTTCCACCACCTCATAGCTACCGGGCAAATGATTTTGGTCAATGAGACGAACGTGATCCTGATACCAAATAACCGGAAAAACCTGCGAGGAAAGTGCCATGACGATGGGGGTGGATGGGGGTGAAAAGGGGGACAAGGCCAGAGATTAATCTGGAAGATCAATCTGAAAGATCAATCTGGGGCAAGAGTACCGCGAGCAGTGTTTTCACTATAGGCCGCCACATTCCTGCTTGTCACATTCCTGCTTGTCCCACTCCTGCTTGTCCCACTCCCCCGGCGTCCCTACTCCCCAATCGGACTGCACAGCTCCACCAAAACGCCATCCAGGTCGCGCAGATAGGCCACCGTCTGGCCCCAGGGCTTGGTTTTGGGTTCAGCCACAGCCACAGCCCCCTGACTCACCGCCTGGGCAAAGGCCGCCGCTACATCGTCAGTCACCAGACCAATCTCGATCCCTGCCGGGAGTTGGCTGGGGCTGTTGGGCTGGAAACCCGCAGGCAGATTGGTTGTAGCTAGTTCGTTAGCAGTCAAGGCCAGAGCGGTTGCTCCCGTCTCTAGCTCAGCATATTGGCCGCTGGGATCGACGAAGCGCCGCTGGAGCCCAAAGGCCGCCTCATAAAATGCCACAGCCCGCAGCACGTCCTTGACGTAGAGAATCGTGTAGCCAAACCGAATTGAAGACATCCAGTAATCCTCCCGGAGTGCCGCAGCGTTAAATTTTTCCGGCTGAAAAGGCAGTTCGTCGAAGATAGTACTTTTGATCCAGCAAGTCAAGCTGCTGACCACAATTGCTCTCTCGGCGCTCTCTCGGCGTTCTCTTGGAAAACCCTCGAAAGAATTCAACTGTCAAAATGCTCTCACTAAAGGAAAAGTAATTAAAATCAAGGGGTCGCGAGGGTGATGAGGACAACTAGCCGTGACTCGGTTTGAACTAACGCTACAACAGCGCTTTTCGGGACTGCTGCTTTTGGCCAGCCTGGGACTGGGACTGCTGGGCGGTGGTTGGGGAGGGGTGCAGTTCGGCCTGTTTCTCCAGCAGCACGTGCTTTCCCAGGCCGAGCTAGACCGAGCGCTCTGGGGCGCTCTCCCTTCAGACCTGCCGCCAGTCGGTAGCCTCAGTGCCCTGGCCGTTCAACTCAGCCAGCCCAAAGTGGCCCAATTGCAGCAGCAGCAGGCCGCCGCCCAAGCTGCCGCCCAAGCCGAGGCCGAACAGCAGCGCCTCACCTACGCCGCCCCCGATTCGTTCAAGGGAGCAGTAGTCCAGTCAGCCCAGCTGAAGGTGGCCCGCGATGCGATTGCCCTCACCTTCGACGACGGCCCCTGGGAAGGCACCACCTCCCAAATTCTCGATATTTTGCAGCAGGAAAACGTCAAAGCCACCTTCTTTTGGGTTGCCCAAGCCGCCCAGAGTCAGCAAGAGCTAGCCCGCCGCGTCGTCAATGAAGGGCACGCTGTCGGCAACCACACCTGGCACCACCCCTACGACCCAATGGACGAGGCCACCCTGGTCCGCGAAGTGGACGGAGCCGCCAAAATCTTCAACGAGATCACCGGCTTACACACCACCCTGTTCCGCCCCCCCGGTGGCTACCTAAACAACGGCCTCGTCGATTACGCCAAGAACCAGGGCTACACCGTCGTGCTCTGGTCAGCCGAATCGAGGGACACAGACTACACCACCAGCCCCTAAACCTACATCGACAACGTTCTAGCCAGCGTTACCCCCGGCGGGATTATTTTGATGCACGATGGAGGAGGCGACCGCTCCAAAACAGTCGCAGCCCTACCCGCCCTAATCAAAAGCCTCAAAGCCCAGGGCTACCGATTTGTAACCGTGCCAGAACTACTCAAACTAGAAGCCAACGGCTGGTAGCAAGATTCTCCACTCCCACCTCCCCACCTCCCCATCTCCCCCACCTCCCCATCTCCCCATGCCCCCCGACCTCCCCCTACATGCCCAAAACCCCCAGGGCCGCTTCTCCGACCGGGCCAGCGACTACGCCAGCTACCGGCCCAGCTATCCCCCTGCCGCTATTGACACCATTCTGGCGAACCTGGGCGATCCGGCCCAGCTCAGAGTGGCCGACATCGGAGCCGGAACCGGCATCTCCAGCCGCCTGCTGGCCGAGCGGAGTGCAGCTGTTTGGGCAATTGAACCGAACGCCGCCATGCGGGCCGCCGCCCAGCCCCACCCCGACCTCAGCTTCCAGGACGGCACCGCAGAACAAACCGGCCTGCCCGACCAGTCCGTGGATTTAGTCACCTGTTTCCAGTCCTTCCACTGGTTCGAACCCAGCACCAGCCTCCGCGAATTCCACCGAATTTTGCGGCCCGCAGGCCGAGTCGCCCTGATCTGGAACGACCGCGATCGGGAAGACGAGTTCACCAACCAATACACCGACGCGATCCTTCAAGCCGTTGACCCCGTCTACTTCGAACGCATCGACCGCAAAGCCTCTGACGCCGAAGCCCTGCGGCTCAGCCCCCTGTTTCAGGACTACCAGGCCCACCAGTTCCCCAACCGCCACCCACTCAGCCGCGCCGGACTCGTCGGTCTGGCCCTCAGCGCCTCCTACGTGCCCAAATCAGGCGAGCTCCACGACCAGCTGATCCAGAATCTCCAGCAGCTCTACGACAGTTGGCAGGGGGCGGAGATGGCGTACCGGACGCATGTGTTTGTTGCGAGGCGGGGGAGTGAGGGGGTGAGGGGGTGAGGGGGTGGGGAGTGATTCATAATTTAAGGCCTGCTTAAGGTCTGTTTACTCGTAGCCCTGACTTAATTGCTATGCAGGAGCCATGCAGGATTACTCCTTAATTTGGATCTGTCACGTTTGCGCGGTAGAAAATCGAATCTGTAAATTTATCTGTGTTGTTGGGCTGTCTCACCCGCCCGCGCGTGAACGGCGGGCTAATGGCAGCAAGTACACTAAAGTGTACTGAAACTCTTGTCTAGTCTGCTACTCTGCGAGAAGGCTATGCCCATAGCAGACTTTCTCGACTGGCCCGCGATTGATCTGTGGGCGGGAGAAGAGCGAAGTGGCAAACTGGTTGGACACAAAATCTAGGACAGACTCAGCGGTAGAGCGTTGATTGGTCTTCTTACCTCCCCATCTCCCCCACCTCCCCATCTCCCCCACCTCCCCCATCTCCTCACCCGACAGCCTGACCACCCGGAGCCAACCAGGTTGCGAAGGTTTCGGCAAAACGGTTTTCCAGGATGGCTGTGCGAATCGCCTGGGTGAATTGCACCAGTTCGGTGATGTTGTGGATTGAAAGCAGCGTATAGCCCAGCAGCTCCTGCGACCGGAGCAGATGGCTGATATAGGCCCGACTGAAGTTTTGGCAGGTGTAGCAGGAGCAGTCGGGATCGAGCGGGCCAAAGTCCTGCTTGAATCGGGTGTTTTTCAAGTTCCAGCGTTCGCCCTGCACCAGGGCACTGCCGTGGCGGGCCAGCCGAGTTGGAATCACACAGTCAAACAGGTCAATTCCGGCAGCGATCGCCTGGGCCATTTCCCGGTAGGTGCCGACGCCCATCAGGTAGCGCGGCTTGTGGAAGGGCAGCAGCGGCGTGGTGGCCCGCACGATTGCCTCAATCAGGTCTGCCGGTTCTCCAACGCTGACGCCGCCCACGGCATAGCCCGGCAGGTCAAAGCTGGCCAGGTCTTTGGCGGCCTGCTGGCGCAGATCCAGGTAGACACCGCCTTGAACGATGCCAAACAGGGCCTGGTCCGAGCGCTGATGGGCTGTGATACAGCGTTCTAGCCAGCGGTAGGTGCGCTGGGTTGCCTCAACGACGGCTTCGCGGCTGGCTGGGTAGGGCGGGCATTCGTCGAAGGCCATGATCACGTCGGCCCCCAGGGCGTTCTGGATCTGGATCGACTTTTCGGGCGTCAGGCGAATCATCTGACCGTCTTTGGGCGAGCGAAACGTCACACCTTCGTCGCTGATTGCCCGCAGCTCGCTGAGGCTGAACACCTGAAAGCCGCCCGAATCGGTCAGAATTGGCCCCGACCACTGCATGAACCGATGCAAACCACCCGCCTGCTGCACAATTTCTTCGCCGGGCTGGAGGTGCAGATGGTAGGTGTTGGCCAACACCATTTGGGCCCCCGTCTCCTGGAGCTGGGCGGGCGTCAGGGTCTTGACGTTGGCGAGAGTTCCGACCGGCATAAACCGGGGCGTCTCAACCGGCCCGTGGGGCGTCTGAAACAGCCCTGCTCTGGCCTGAGTCTGGGTGCAGTGAGCTTGAACTTGAAACGAAAACACGCGCTAAATATCTCGCAGCTACGCTACAAACTCTAGCCTATCGCTTTAGCGGAATGGCCTATTCAAAAAGTTAAAACGAGAATTCGTCGTCGTCGATTCGCACATCCCAACTGGCAGACAGGACTTCGGCCACGACTGCTTCCAGGGCGGCGGCGTTGAGGCTGCGGTTTTTCTGGTCTTGCAGCGGATTAGACAGCGGCATCAGCCGCAGCTGCTGGTTTTCTTGAATCAGATCAAAATAGGGCTGATGGTCGGGAGAGCGGTTGAGCTTCAGGTAGTCGAAGCTGCAAACGTTGAGGTAAAGCGTGTGATTGGCCACCAGAGTAGAACGCTGCGGGTCAGAGAAGACCTCCAGCACGTAGCCTTCGGCCTCCGACAAAAGCGCGCCTTCCTGGCTGTAGCAGTAGCGGACCCGGTTCAGGTCGGTGAGGAGGCGCAGCATATCCTGCTTGTTGACCACAATGCCCGTATCCACAATGCAGGGGGCAGGCAGTTTGGTGTTTCCAGAAAGATGATCGTAGCTCATAGACAAACAAGCCTTGGTCGAACTCAGACCCTAGTGTTGGTGACTGCCAACATGAGGTGAAAAATTGA
>JBJTUI010000009.1:0-4070 GCA_046080625.1 Elainella sp.
TTCAGCGATGGCAAGATCGTCGCCGCCGCCTTGGATCGGAACGGACTGCGACCGGCCCGCTACAGCATCACCAAGGACGGGCTGATCCTCGTCGCCTCGGAGGCGGGCGTGGTGGAGCTACCGGAAGCGGAAATTGTCGAAAAGGGACGGCTTGGCCCCGGTCAGGCGATTGCCGTCGATCTGGAAACCCACGAGATTTTGCGCAACTGGGAAATCAAGCAGCGGATCGCCAGCCGCCACCCCTACGGTGAATGGCTACAGGCCCGTCAGACCCTCCAGCCCCAGCCCTTCCCGGACGCCACCCAGCTCGAAGCCGAAACCCTGCTGCGCCAGCAGACCGCCTTTGGCTACACCACGGAAGACGTGGAGATGATCATCGAAGACATGGCAGCCCAGGGCAAGGAACCCACCTTCTGCATGGGCGACGACGTGCCGCTGGCCGTGCTCTCGACCAAGCCGCGCCTGCTCTACGACTATTTCAAGCAGCGGTTTGCCCAGGTGACCAACCCGGCGATTGACCCGCTCCGGGAAAGCCTGGTGATGTCGCTGTCGATTCAGCTCGGGGCCAGGGGCAACCTGCTGGACGCCAAGCCCGAATATGCCCACCTGCTGAAGCTGGACTCGCCAATTTTGAACGACGCCGAGCTGGAGCAGATCCGGAACTCTGGATTCGCGACGGCCAGTTTGTCTACCCTGTTCCAGATTGCCGACGGCCCCGACGGGCTGCAATATGCCGTCAGCCGCCTCTGCCAGGAAGCCACTGCCGCCGTGCGCGAGGGCAAAACCATCCTGATTCTGAGCGACCGGCTCGGTCCCAACGGCGAACCGGCCCAGCTCAGCCAGGACTACAGCTATAGCCCGCCGCTGCTGGCCGTGGGCGCGGTGCATCACCACCTGATCCGTCAGGGACTGCGGATGCATACCTCGATTGTGATCGACACGGCCCAGTGCTGGAGCACCCACCATTTCGCCTGCCTGGTCGGCTACGGGGCCAGCGCCATCTGCCCCTACCTGGCCTGGGAAACCGTGCGCCACTGGTGGAGCAGCGCCAAAACCCAGAAGCTGATGGAAACCGGCAAAATCGGCCAGATCAGCCTGACGGGAGCCCAGTACAACTACCGCAAGGCCGTGGAGGGCGGGCTGCTGAAGATCCTGTCCAAGATGGGGATTTCGCTGGTGACTAGCTACCAGGCGGCCCAGATTTTCGAGGCGATTGGGATTGGTCCCGAACTGCTGGCCCTGGGCTTCAAGGGCACGGCTTCGCGCTTAGGCGGCCTCAGCGTCGCCGAACTGGCCCAGGAGATCATCAACCTGCACGGGCGCGCCTTCCCCGAACTCTCGCTCAAAAAGCTGGAGAACTTTGGCTTCTTCAACTACAAGCCGGGTGGCGAATACCACATGAACAGCCCGGAAATGTCGAAGCACCTGCACAAGGCCGTGGCCGACAAGAACTACGACCACTACGAGCTCTACAAAAAGCTGTTGGAAGACCGCCCTCTCACCGCCCTGCGCGACCTGCTCGACTTCAAGGGCGACCGGCCTTCGATTCCGGTCGAGGAAGTGGAATCGGTCGAGGAAATCGTCAAGCGCTTCTGCACCGGGGCGATGTCGCTGGGGTCGCTGTCGCGAGAGGCTCACGAAACCCTGGCCGTGGCAATGAACCGGCTGGGCGGCAAGTCTAACTCGGGCGAAGGCGGCGAAGACCCGTCCCGGTTTGGCAGCCTGAACGACGTGGACGACAGCGGCAAATCGGCCCTGTTCCCCCACCTGAAGGGACTGCGGAACGGCGATACGGTCAGCTCGGCGATCAAGCAGGTGGCTTCGGGTCGGTTTGGCGTCACGCCGCAATATCTGATCAGCGGCAGACAGCTGGAAATCAAAGTCGCCCAGGGCGCGAAGCCCGGAGAAGGCGGCCAGCTTCCCGGCAAAAAGGTCAGCCCCTACATCGCCATGCTGCGCCGCTCTAAGCCCGGCGTTACCCTGATTTCGCCGCCGCCCCACCACGATATCTACTCGATCGAGGATCTGGCCCAGCTGATCTTCGACCTGCACCAGATCAACCCGTCGGCCCAGGTGTCGGTGAAGCTGGTGGCCGAGGTCGGGATTGGCACGGTGGCGGCAGGTGTGGCCAAGGCCAACGCCGATATTATCCAGATTTCGGGCCACGACGGCGGCACGGGCGCATCGCCACTCAGCTCGATCAAACATGCTGGCGTGCCCTGGGAGCTGGGCCTGACCGAGGTGCATCGGGTGCTGATGCAGAACAACCTGCGGGATCGGGTGCTGCTCCGGGCCGATGGCGGCATGAAGACCGGCTGGGACGTGGTGATGGCCGCCCTAATGGGGGCGGAAGAGTTCGGCTTTGGCTCGGTTTCGATGATCGCCGAGGGCTGCATCATGGCCCGCGTCTGCCACACCAACAACTGCCCGGTTGGGGTGGCCACCCAACAGGAAAAGCTGCGCCAGCGCTTCTCGGGTACGCCCGAACACGTCGTCAACTTCTTCTACTTCGTGGCGGAAGAGGTGCGGTCGCTGCTGGCCCGGTTGGGCTACCGCTCGCTGAAAGACATCATCGGTCGGGCCGACCTGCTGAAGCAGCGCCAGGAGGTGCAGCTCACCAAAACCCAGTCGCTCAATCTGGACTGCCTCACCCAGCTGCCCGACACCCGCACCGACCGCAGCTGGCTGGAGCACGCCACCGTCCACAGCAACGGCCCCGTCCTGGACGATGAGATTCTGGCCGACGCCGAAATTCAGGCCGCGATCCAGAATCAGGGCACAGTCAGCAAAGCCTACCGCGTCGTCAACACCGACCGCTCGCTCGGGGCCAGGGTGTCGGGCGCGATCGCCAAACAGTATGGCGACACCGGCTTTGAGGGCCAGCTGACGCTCAACTTCAAGGGCAGCGTCGGCCAGAGCTTTGGGGCATTTGCGCTGAACGGCCTGCGGCTGCTTCTGGAGGGCGAGGCCAACGACTATGTCGGCAAGGGCATGGCGGGTGGTGAAATCGCGATCAAGCCGTTCCAGGAAAGCACCTACGACCCGGCGGAAAACGTGCTGGTTGGCAACACCTGCCTCTATGGCGCGACCGGCGGAGCCCTCTATGTCAACGGGCAGGCGGGCGAGCGGTTCGCGGTGCGCAACTCGATGGCTAGGGCCGTAATTGAGGGCACGGGCGACCACTGCTGCGAATACATGACCGGCGGCGTGATCGTGGTGCTGGGTCGGGCGGGCCGCAACGTCGGGGCGGGCATGACCGGCGGGCTGGCCTACTTCCTGGACGAGGACGGCAGCTTCCCCACCAAGGTCAACCCGGAAATCGTCAAGGTGCAGCGGGTGGTGACGCCTGCGGGCGAACAGCAGCTCAAGGGACTGATCGAAACCCATCTGGCCCAGACCGGCAGCCCCAAGGCTAAGCGCATCCTGGATAACTGGGCCGAGCTGTTGCCCCAGTTCTGGCAGGTGGTGCCGCCCTCGGAGGCCGACAGTCCTGAGGCTAACCCCAGCGCCGAGAAAGTTTTGTCTCCGGTTCAGTAGGTGTGATAACTCCTAATCCGGGGGAGCTGCGGCTCCCCTTTTTTTGTAGCCCTCTATATTCCCAGTGGCAATCCTTGTGTAATGTCAAATCCGTTTGATTAGCCATAGATCCGGTAGGGGTGGGTTTCGCCCTTATATCTCGGTGCTGTTTCGATTTCGCTTGCTAAACCCACCCGTACAATAATATGGCGATTCAGCAGGATCTGATATAAGTTGATTGCGTGGTTAGGTTCTGGGTAATGCTCTTTTGAGGAGGATTATACGGAAAGTTTTTGTAGAATAAGTTGTTAGCATTCCACGCGCTTGGCACCGTCAGGGTGAAAGAAACTGTCAACGGATCAGCGACAATCAAGTCTCTTAGCGCTGGATTGGTTCTAGTTTCTTAGGAGCTGGCCTTAGTGGTGCAGAAAACTCCTGAAACCCAGTAAACTCGTTATTCTCAATAAGGTTTTTTATTGAGAACAGCTAAAAATTCAACGCAGATATAAGGGTTTAGGCTATAGTACGTTTGCTCAAGATGAACTTAAAAAAGT
>JBJTUI010000010.1:0-6396 GCA_046080625.1 Elainella sp.
TTCTGTGGTTTCTGGTGTTTTGAATTCAATCAGGTTATCGTTATTCATGGTGTATTCCTGGTCTGAGCTTTTTTGTCTTATTCAGCAGGATACGCCTTTTTTTCTCCTTTTTCTCATACACCAGATCTAACCATAACTCCCTGGTTTACCAGCTGAGTCAACAGTCTCCCCATTGGTGGCGGTTTTGTCAGGTCAGCGAAACGGGCGATCTGATTTCTAGCGACCGCCAGATCCAAGCCCTGCTCCAGCCCTTGAATGCTTTTTCAGCCCAAGTTTTCGCCGCCTCTTAGCAGCATTCCAGAATCACCTGCACAGGGGGCTGAAACCCCTGACTTAAATCGAGTTCCAAACCTATTCCCAAGGAGCCTGAATCATGAAACTCACTTATCGCGGTCATGCCTACGAGATCTCTACCTCTGGCCAAATTAACAGCGCTGCCGATTCTCCCAAGCCAGCCGAGGTGAAATTAATTTATCGCGGTCAGACCTACTACGCCACACCGCGTCCGACGGTGGTTTCAACCACCTCGGCAGTTGGTTCAGTCGTGACTTTCATCTACCGGGGCACGACTTACCAACGGGTGATTCCTGGCCTTCAGTCCTGCCGACCAACTGGGGCGATCAACTGGCGGTATCGGGTGAGCTAGGTCGCTCAACGTAACAAAAGGCGTTATCAACGGCGTTGCTGAATCGGAATATGAATTCGTTCCCCTTGCTTGCCGCAGGCGCTACTCCCAATTTATAGCCCTGCATACCAGAAGAGGCCGCCAAAGCCCGTCAGCGCAGCAGTTCATTCAGTTCAGCAGCGCCGATTCAACCAGAAATAGAATGAGAGAAAGTGACCTAGGAAAAGCTGCCCGACGATTTTGTGTTAGTCGATGATCCCGTGGATAGCATCAACCAACCGCCGCTGGCCGCCGCCCTGACGGAAAGCCTGGGGCTGGCGGGCAAACTGTCCGACACAACCCTGACGCCAACCAACTTGCGGGCTGCGGGCCTAGAGCCTGAGGTTTAGTTCTGGGTCGGTTTGGGCAGCGGCTGACAGCGGAAGAGCTGGTAGGGAAAACCCTGGCGGTAGAGCTGATCGGGGTCTACCAGGCAGCGCATCCGGGCGCGGCTGGTGGGCGTGGGCGGGGCGTTGAGGGTGAGGCGGGCCGGGTAATCCCCTGTCCGCATGCCTGGGGCGGCCACGATCCAGAGGTTGAGCGGCGGTGGCAGGGGCTGTTCGAGTTGAGCCAGGGTGCGCCAGGTGCTATCAAGCCCTTCGGAGCGGACGAGAAAGGCAAACCGCACCCGATCGAGTTCTGGATCTGGAAACTGCTGCTTCAGCGCCAGGGCAAAACTCAGCCCTAGAGCTACTTCCTGGGGAGAGCGGTAGGTCATTACCGTGGCCAAGGGGAACTGGGGCTCAAAGGCCATGTTTTGGGCAACCCGATCCGGGTGGTAGGACTTCTGGAACACCAACCCCTGTCCCACAAACAGGCTGCTGATCAGTCCGACAGCCAGCACGACGAGGGCCGGATGAACCCGCCGGATGGCCTGAACTGAATTGGGGTCGGGGGCAGGGGTGGCCAGAGAGGTGGCCAGAGAGGTGGCCAGAGGGGCGGACAGACAGGCGGACAGCAGGGCACAGACGCCGGGATAGTAGACGAAGTTGTAGCGCGGAACGGCGGTCAGGTCTTTGTTGAGCAGATAGACAATCGCGAAAAATTGCAGCAGAATACAGCCCGTGAATCCGGCGATTAGGATCACGGCTGGCCGCAGGGTGAGATTCTGCCAGAGCCGTCTTGCCCTGCCGCGCAGCTGCCAGATAAACCAGAGCATGAAGCCGAGAATCACCAGACTGGAACCGATTGCTACCGCGTCGGGCTGGTCTTCAACCGGCAGAGCAACCACCATCAGGGTCCAGCCGATCAGGGTCTGGTAGAGCGGCTCCAGCCGATCCAGCCAGTCGGGCTTGTAGGGAATCAGCCAGTCGGTTTCGGGCCGGTTGAAGTGGCTAACCAGAGTGGGCAGCCAGGGCAGGTAGCCCAGTCCGACAAACCCCAGGCTCAGCAGCAGGGCCAGCCAGTTTTGTTTGCCAACCTGCCGCCCTGTAACTCGTCGCCCGAGCATCCATCCCGCCAGAGCCGTGACCTGGGCAATCAGGGCCAGCAGGCAAAAATAGTGGGTATAGAGGCCGAGCAGATTTAACCCGATCCAGGCCAGCCAGAGGGCGGGGTGGGGTAGTTTCTGGGCCAGGATGCGCTGCTGGATTTGGACCAGGACTGCCAGGGCCAGGGTGATCAGCAGCATCGGCAGGGTATAGTGGCGCGCCTCCTGGGAGAGGTAGACCGCGAAGGGCGAGACGGCCATCAGGGCAGCGGCCAGCAGACCGGCTCGGGGCGAGAAGGCCAGCCGGTTCAGCCAGTAGCTCGCAGCAATCGCGGCAACGCCCCAGAGGGCAGGCAGAGCCCGCATCGCCCAGACCCAGCTGTCAGACCAATTTTGGGGCCGCAGCCAGCCCAGCCAGCCGTAGAGCAGGCAGAAGAAGAGCGGCGGATGCACGGATTCAACGCTGACCCGCTGGGCGATCTCGGCGCAGCTCAATCCGGGCTGGTACTGAAATAGCGTATCGAGGGCGGTGAGGGGAAAGAAAACCTGGAGCGGCACCGACTGCATGGTGTGGCCAGTGGTGAACAGGGCGGTCAGCACCTCGTCTAGCCAGAGGGGTTTGCTGTCGAGCTGCCAGAACCGCAGGGCCAGTCCGAGCAACAGCAAGAGCCCCAGCCCCAGCGCCTGTCGCGCTGCCGGTGATTTCGCAGCTTTAAATTTCAAACCTTTAGGTCGCATTGGCGGGAGTTGGAGCAGTTTGATTGAGAATACAGGCCGTGTCGAGGGCGATCAGGTCTGGGGATTGAAACACCGTGCAGGCAGGACTCACCTGGGCTAAAGCGGGCTGCCGGTTTTGACCCACACCGCGCCGCGCCAGCTTGGCCGCCTCCGGGTACTGGCGAATCCAGGACTGCTCGACATAGGCGGGCGTGAAGGCTTGGCGGTCGAGCAGCCACAGATCCACTCCCGAGTCGCGAATGAACCGCTTCAGCTTAGGCAGACCCAGACTATATTGGGCCTCGACTAAATCGGCGACCCGCTGCTGAAACGGGCGGTAGTAGCCCATGTGGTAGGGAATCGCGTATTCCTTGGCCACCCAGACCGACCGCTGGGCAAAGCTGGGCAGGTTGCTGGCCTCCTCGGAGGTTGAGGCGATCAGGGTGGGGGCAGGCTGCTGGTGCAGAAACTGATAGAGCTGGGGCTGGCTGCCCTGGATATAGTTGACGCGGGGAAATTCCGGCGTGTAGTTGGGGAAGAAAATTAGCCCCGCCGCGACCAGGGCGATCAGACCGACGCTCAGCCAGCGCTTTTGGGTGGCTCTGGGACCGCTGGTTCGGTCGGCCCAGCGCTTCACCCCATCCAGGCCGATCACAATCACCAGCCCTGCCGCCCAGCAGAGCAGCAGCCGCAAACTGTGCTGGGTATAGCGACTGGGCAGATGCAGCCGAAACAGCAGGGCATGGGCCGCCCCAAACCAGGCTAGCGAGACCAGCAGGAGCTGGGGCATGAGGCGAATTGCGGGCCGAATTTGCTGAACCAGCGGCAGGTGCTGGCGATATACCCAAACCAGCGGCAGCAGCAGCCCTGTCCAGAGCAGTTCGGGCAGCCGATCCGGGTGGGGCAGCAGACCACTGCGCAGGCCGACCAGCCAGAACTTCCAGGGGCGGTTGTTGAAGAAATCGGAGCGGCCACCGGGCTGAAATTCCGGCATCTGGCGAGCCTCGGCCAGCGTCACCACCGGGTCAAACTGGGAGATGTGCAGGGCGTAGGGCAGCATCACGGCCACGGCCACGGCCAGCCCAATCGCGCAAAACCGCCAGTCGGCCCGGTTTTTAGAGAGGTGCAGCCGTCCGTTGGTCCAGTCAACCAGCTGGATCAGCAGCAGGCCCGCCGCCAGAAACACGCTCTGGGGATAGAAACCGCCCTGGAGCAGAATCAAGGCCAGACAGGGCAGCAGCCTGCGCCGCAGCAAAAAATAGCAAAAGCCCAGAAATAGCGGATAAATAAAGGCGCGGGGCGTAGCCGAGACCAGATCGTCGTTCATCCAGAGCATCTGGTTAAGCAGCAGCGACGAGACAAACCCGGCAATCGGCAGGGGGAAAAACTGGATCACGACGCCAAAATTGGCCCAGGTGCTAAGCAGGCCCAGCGGCAGCGGCAGCAGTTTGCCCAAGAGCAGCGGATGCAGACCCAGAAGGGCCGTCAGCCGGTATAGCCCGGTATAGCCCCAGGGCGCGACGGACTGGAAATAGTCGGCAATCAGGTCGTTAGGAAACAGCTGCGGATCGACGAAGCGCTGCATCCAGAACAGATGCTGGCGGGCGTCGTCCTGGATGACAAACTCGCCCTGGGCCTGCCTCAGAGCCAGCAGGCCATACACCGCCGCAAAGGCCAGGCTGAGGCTGAGCCAAAACCGCTGGCTGCTGAGGTTCGGTCCCCGATCTGGCTGGGGCTGGAGTTCTGGCCCTGATTCTGGCTCTGATTCTGGCCCTGACTGTGAACCTGACTGGGGACCGAGCTGATTGTCGCTGGGCGACTGGGAGTCTGCTGCCAAAATTCAACCCTCAAAAGCTGAAGTGAAGCAGGGGCATCGTATCACATTGCTGATTTTCACATTACTGATTTTCATAGGGCTGATTTCTCGATTGCGAGGTCGATTGTTCACCCGCTGGACTGCTGCTGAGCTACTAGCCTGCTACTGGACTACTTGAGGAGGCAGGGCGGGTGGTTCAGGCGCGGTTCCTGGTTTGCGGGTACCTGGCTTGCGGGTAAACAAATAAACCCCATCTCGCTCGTAGCTGATTTGCAGCTCGGGCCGTTTCTTCAGCCGAACTAAAGCCCGATCGGTCATCTCGAAATTGTCGTCCCAGGGGTGGGTGACGTTAATCAGCACGTAGTCGGCCTGGGGCAGGTCTTCCTTGAAGGTGCGGTTGCCTCCCAGCAGCCAAATCTGCTCCCGGTGGCTGAGGTGGGCTCCGTGCCAGTTGTCGGTAATCACCGCGCCTTCGTTATGGGGAATCAGGGCGATGGCTTCCCGGCTAGCCTGCCAGGTGCTGAGGTTTTTGGCATATTCCGGGTAATAGCGACCATATTTGGCCAGGGCCAGAAACACCACTAGCGCCCAGAGCACAATCCAGCGCCGCCGTCGCAGCAAGGCTTTGCCGTGGGCCACTGCGTCGATCACCGACAGCAGCAAAAACGGCAGAATCGGCAGGGAATATTGATGCACCAGATCCCGCTGGGCTCCGTTTTCCGACAGCATGTTGACAATGATCAGCGGCACCGCACTCAGCAATGGCAGCATGTAGCGGGGCGACAGCCCCCACAAAAACGGCACCAGCAGCAGCCCCAGATATTGCAGCGAATCCTGGGAAAACACTTTGCCGAGCACAATTCCGGGCTTGAGAAACAGATTCAGCGCCGTTTCCAGCACTGTTTCGCCCCCCAGAGCCGAATAGCGCCCCAGAGCTGCGGCCTCGCTGCCGCTGAGGGTGGGAATGATCCACTGGGTGGTCAGCAAAAACCAGGTGACGCCGCTGACAAAGGCGACCAGACCGTAGAAACGGCGTTTCTCGATCACCACCAGCCACAGTCCCATCGTCGCCAGGGTAATCGAAAGCGAGGCTTTGCAGCCCAGGACAAACAGCAGCGCCAGACAAAACCACAGCCGATTTTGCCAGGTTTGGGTCGCGTCAGTCGGGGTGCGACGGGCCAGCCAGAGCAGCAGCAGCCAGACCGGCAGCGCCATCACTTCCGGGTGGAAGTCGAACATGTTGACGTTGAAGATGATCGGGTGGAGCAGGTAGACCGCCGCCATGGCGCTGGCCAGGGATTGGGACAGTCCGGCCTGACGGGCTAATAGCCAGGTGGGCCAAGCTCCCAGGGCCAAACAAACCGCCTGCACAGCAAACAGCCAGTAGACCGAGGGGTAGATCCGGTAGAGCAGGCCTATCAGATAAAACGAATAGGCCGAGTGATTGCCCATGTGGTGGAAGCCCAGATAGGACGTGATTGGCGCTTTGCACCGGCTGAGCAGGTAGGCCACCTGGTCGTAGATCCCCAAATCGAACGCGGTAGACACCAGCATCAGATGGCGCACAGTGCTGGCAACCAATAGCACTACGGCTGCAATCCCGATCCAGCGGATCAACGGGTGGTCGCGGACCAGCTTCAGGGCCGATTTGGCGTCCAGGGATTGGGCCGGGGACGGGAACGCTGCCTCGGTAGAGGGCTGGGGCTGGGACAGCGGATCTTGCTTAGACAGGTCAGACATGGTTTGGCAGAACGCTCAACAGAACGAGGG
>JBJTUI010000011.1:0-6437 GCA_046080625.1 Elainella sp.
AGGCGATGCCCCTGCCAAAGTCACCAAGGTTGGCGTTCCGATTCGCACGACCGAAAAGATTCAAATCGCTGCCAAGAACGAAACGGCGCGGGGCAAACGCTACTTGAGCGAAGACAGCCTCCAGCAGCAGATCGCCTGCGGTATGTTGACGGTGCTGGAAGAGGAGCGGGACAAACAGGGCAACCTCAAATCGGTCAAGGTAGAGGCTGTCCGCTACGTGGAGAGCGACACCGCCTGGATTCAGCGAATTCTAGGGCGCGAGGTCGGCGGCAAACAGAACATTTTGATTCTCAACGACGAAGCTCACCACGCCTACCGGATTCGCCCAGAGGAGAAAGAGGACGACGACGATGACGATGAGGAGCTAGATTACCTGCGGCAGGAAGCGACCATCTGGGTCGAAGGCTTAGATCGCATCCACAAACATCGCGGCATCAACCTCTGTATAGACCTCTCGGCCACACCCTACTACCTCAGCCGCGTCGGCAAAGATGCCAACAAGCCATTTCCCTGGATCGTGTCTGACTTCAGCCTGATGGACGCAATCGAGGCCGGCTTGGTCAAGATCCCTCAGCTTGCTGTGAGAGACACTACCGGCGCGGAAATTCCTGGCTATTTCAACATCTGGCGCTGGGTGATGGATAAACTCACTCCGGCAGAGCGCGGCGGTAAAAAAGCTAATCCCAAGCCTGATGCCATCCTCAAACACGCGCAGCACCCGATCGCCATGCTGGGAGGACTCTGGGAGGAAATGCGGCTTGCCTGGAAGCAGGACCCTAACCGCGATGACCCCAGACCGCCTGTGTTCATTCTGGTTTGTAAAAACACAGCCATCGCCAAAGTGGTCTATGAGTGGCTAGCCGAAGGAAAGCAGCACACCAACATTGCTCCCTGTAAAATTGCAGGCTTTCGCAACCAGGACGGGCAGAGCAACACAATCCGGGTCGATTCTAAGGTGGTGCATGAGATCGAGTCTGGGGCTTCTAAGTCCGATGAGGCTCGCTGGCTCCGTTTCACTCTAGATACCGTCGGCAGCTCAGACTGGACAAGCGATCGCCAGGGTAATCCCATTTACCCCGAAGGCTTTGAAGCGCTGGCTCATAAACTGAATCGTCCGCTGCATCCACCAGGGCGAGACGTGCGCTGCATTGTTTCAGTCGGGATGCTGACTGAGGGCTGGGACTGCAACACGGTGACGCACATTGTTGGGCTGCGCCCCTTTATGTCGCAGTTGCTCTGTGAGCAGGTGGTCGGGCGAGGGCTGCGGCGGGCGAGCTATGAGCTGGATGAAACGACTGGGCTGATGAGTGAAGAGGTGGCCAAAATCTTTGGAGTGCCGTTTGACATCATCCCCTACAAAGCCAACCCCAATAGCGCTAAACCCAAGCAGGAAAAGCGCCATCGAGTCTACGCGGTTCCTGGCAAAGCGCAATACAAAATCGAATTTCCTAGAGTCGAGGGCTACACCCAGGCAATTCGCAACCGGGTGACGGTGGACTGGAAGGCAATTGCCCCTCTCAAGCTCGACCCTCACAAAATTGCTCCGGAAGTGGAAATGAAGGCCACCATTCCCAACAACCAGGGCAGACCCTCGCTCACTGGACCAGGCAAGCTAGAGCAGGTTAATCTCAATCCCTACCGCAAGGGGCATCGTGAGCAGGAGCTGGTGTTTGATCTGGCAGGGGCATTGACCAGGAGCTACATTGCTTCTGGTGGCTGTGAGGCTCCAGCGCATGTGCTATTTCCCCAGCTCTACGTCATTTGCGAGCGCTACATCCGTGAGAAGGTTGTCCCAGTCAAACCCGCCCAGAAGATCGATGTCTTTCTCTCTCCCTACTACGGCTGGGTGATTGAGCAGCTTGTCTCAGCAATTCGACCCGATACGAATCAGGGGGAAGCTCCAGAGATTCCCCGCTACGAAACGCACCGCAAAGCTGGATCAACTGAGGAGGTGAACTACTGGACAAGTAAACCTGTGCGGGATGTGATTCACTCTCACGTCAATGTTGTCGTTGCAGATACGTTCCAGTGGGAGCAGGCAGCGGCATACATCATCGATACTCATCCTGCTACAGATGCCTTTGTCAAAAATGCTGGGTTGGGCTTTGCTATCCCCTACGTGCATAACGGTCAGCCGCATGACTATTTGCCTGATTTCATCATTCGCCTCAAATCGCCAGAGCCGCACTATCTGATCCTAGAAACCAAAGGCTATGACCCTCTGCGGGACATTAAACGAGCTGCGGCTGAGAGATGGTGTGCTGCGGTGAATGCCGATGGTAAATACGGGCGCTGGCAGTATGAGGTCTGTGGGCTACAGGACGTGCAGCAAATCATGGATGGGTTGGATGTCTCTGCAAGTTCTCAGCAGCCTGCCAAAGCCAGAGTAGGTGGAGCGGCACCCAGCAAACGGAAATCATAGGCGACGTGTCGCCCGTTGATGTTACGCCAAAACTTACACCAACTGCATCAGCTTGGCGATCTTCCGCTCCAGCCCCGTCACTCGTTTCTCAACTGACTGCACCGTTTCCGGGCTATTCACCTCCAAATAGCTGCTCAAAGCGTCTCGGAGAATCTTGCTGGTGCTGTCGCCCGTCGCCTGACTCAGTTCGATCAGCCGGTCATTCAGGGGATGGGGAATCCGGCAGCCCACCACAGGCAATTGACCCTTCATTGCTGTAAACCTCAGTAAATCCAGTTGACCTTCACGGGCTAGGGTTCCCAGCCTGTTTTCAATCTCCCAGCTCGTAAACTCTGTCAACCTGGTTGACCAGTTTGGCACCTGCGATTGGGCGATTTTGCCATTCTCAATAAAGAGGGGGTGAGTTGCAATAGATTGGCTCTCCAGTGGGCTGTCTGAAAACAAATCGCGCAAACTGGGGCTTTGAGATATCTAGATGAACTTTTTGGAATTAGTTCATGTAAAAATCAGAAACAGCTCTTTCAGTTCCGCTGATGAAGATCAACCGGCACGACCAGGCCAAGGTTCTCACCCCCGATGAAATTGCTCAGCTTTTTGAACAGGGGCTGACGAGCGAACGCGATCGGGCTTTGTTTGGCATCTGCCTCTACACCGCCTGCCGGATCAACGAAGCCTGCTCGCTGTTCACTGCCGATGTGTTTGGTGCTAGGGGGGAAGTCAGAGAGCGGATCACGTTTCGGCGCGACTCGACCAAGGGGAAGCAGGCAATGTAGCGGCATCAGCGGCCCACCTGCTGGAGTAATGACCTTGCCGCGCCTGCCGGTTGGGGTGGATACTGGATCGCCTGGTTGTAGAGTTGTGGTCATGCGGTTTTGCCTCGAATAAAGTGAATGAACCTTAGATCGGTATCGACAAACAGCACCCACAGTCGGGGGTGATTCGGCCTTAGCCATGCCGCGATGCGCTGGGCTTGTCGGTTACTCTGTGGCTCTGTGGGACTGAGGCCAAAGATTGCTGCTTTGGGTTTGTTCAGGTGCCGCCTATAGCTCATGACCTGCCCTAACGCCTGGTAGAGGTGTTCCCGGTCTAGAATCAGCTTTGCTTCCCAAACGGTCTGGGCGGAAACCAGATCAGCCGCAAAACCCTTGCCGCAGCTCACCTCGGTTTGGGTGGTAATGCCCCGCTCCTGATTCAGGTAGGCGCGGTAGGCTGTGACGAGTTCTGCTTCAGTTTTGAATAGCTGAGTCTGAGTCTGCATTGCTTGGTTTGTTTGCATCTTGGGACGGGTGAGGGAAGGTGGGGATTCTTACCCGTCTGCGTTCCATGCCGGGATAGGTCAGCCAACCGTAGCCAGTGGCCTCATACTCACCATCTGTTTCGTTCACCACGGTTTCCAGTTCAATCTGCACGGCACTACGGTCAATCGCATCTCGCAGACCTTTGGCATCACCCAGCCCGGTCAGGGTGCGAGAATGGCTAATCATGATCACACAGCGGTTGACTTTGCGAATGTCAGAGCAGATTGACTTAACGAATGCAGCGGCGTTCGAGCACTTATCAGCCCATTGGGTGAACTCGTCCACCAGCAGTGTTTTGTAGGGAAAGTCCTGCTTCCCAACGGCATACCGCTCGTAGTCTGCCGTCATGTCGTCATCATAGTTACTCAGAAATTCGTTGAGGCGGTCATAATCCCGGCCTGAGCCAATCACTTTGAATGGTGCCCAGTGGGCTTTAGCCCCATGCGGATCTGCCACAGTGACGGCGTGACCGTTCTCATGACGCATTCGGGCGATTGCTTTGGCCAATGTGGTTTTACGCCCGCCCTGGGTGCCCCAGATCAGCAGGAACGACACTTTCATCAGGGCTTGCAGGTTGAGTAGAGGCGGCTCATTGTTCACCGGCACATACTCAGCTCCCGCCCAAGGGTCTTCCGGTAGCTCATGGCCGACCAGTTGAGCGGATGACTGGGCCTGTTCAACCGCTGTCACTTCGGCAGAATGGGCAGGTGTGGAAAGTTCCTGTTCTGGGGCTGCTGCTGACTTCATCTGCTCTGGCTGGCCCTGAATCTGGCCTGCAAGTCTGGTCTCTAGCGTTTGGAGTAGGGCAATACTTTGACCCAGGTTGTGCTGATGCTCATTCTCCAATAGCCAATCTTGCTCAACCGCCCAATACCCCACCGCCTGTTCAGCCTGGTCAATCAGAGCATCCTGCTCCAATTGCACGACCGGCAACCAGAATTCTTCTTCTTTGCGGCGTTGTTCAGCTACTAGGCCGCAGACCATGCCCATCGTGAATAGGGGGATTGAGAGTGGAGCCACAGCCAGCCCACCCACAACACAGCCCGCCCCAGTCAGAAGCCAGGTCATGCTATTCATCGCTGCCTCTGAGCTTGCCGCACCCATCCCGCCCCAAAATAACCACAGAAGCCAGCAATTAGGAAGTTTGACAGAATCTGGCTGATGGTGGTGGATGGGGTGAATAAAAACAGTAGTCCTAGAATGACCGCAAACATCACCTCTGGCCTACCAAAATCTAAGTCTTTCATAGTGCTCCTAAAAATGATTTCTAGCGTATGCTTCTGCTGATTCTTCGCTGTAGCCATGCTTGAGATGACCTAGTTCATGCTTCAGCGTGTCGTCATTCTCTGCTTCGTTGAACCGGGTAGAAACCACCACAGAGCGACCTCCCATATTCGCCCAGCCGCAGGGTGTATCCCCGTCTGGGTGAACTGGGGCGTGACCCACATAGACGGTATCGAGGTAACGCCTTGCATCATCGCGATATTCGCTGTTAAGCAGGTTCCGCACCAACCGTTCAGCTTGCCTCATGTCACCGCCGCCCATGTCCACAATCTTGATCGGCAGCTCTGCATCACCGCCAATTGGGGCAGAGGTGGGAAGATAGCTATCCCGTTCTGTCGCATCTCTGTAGTAAGCTTCGCACTGGCCAGTAGACCGCCAGCGAACCGGCTCACCCCGCTCCCTGATTGAATCAAGTGCTGCCTCAAACCGGCGAATCTGGGCCGAGTAACCCGTGAACTTGAAACTCTGCATCGTCAAATTGCTCCTAACATCAATAGACCCAAGCAAGCCACACCCGCAGCAGTCAGCCAGCCCACCAGCATCCCGCACCGATCACCCACCAGCTTGAAGGCACAAACCGCCAGAACAACCACCAGCAGCAGCCCAATCAACTTGATTGCCACTGGTCTAAGTGCGGCAACAGTGAGGGAACGCCCCACCAATAGCACTGCTGAGAATCCAGATAGGAAATAGCCTGCTTGGGCTGGAATCATGGACTATGCCCCCGCTGCTTGTCGTGCTGCCTTGAGGTAGGCCACCTTGGCCCGAGCTGAATTGACAATCTGGTTAGACTGCTGCTGCCAGGTACCCAGGGTGCCGACGTGCTTCTCATCGACCTGCTTCACAGCCAGGTCATGCTTGAGGAAGTTAGCTTTATGCTGCGCTTCAGCGCCGTACATCTGAACCATATCAGTGCCAATTTTGTTGGTCGTCTCGACATATTCTTTAGCCGAGTTGGCCACCTCACCGCTGATCTCTTTCATGGCCCGCAGTGCGCCCAACTCCTCTGGGGTCATGCCGTCATAGGGAAAGCTGTTCGCCATTTTGGACAGGCGGTCTTTGAGCACTTCCGACAGTTCCCCATCCATGTCGATGCCCATGTTGCCCACCTCGGGAACATAGGTGGGGTTGAGCCGTTCGGTTTGCAGGTTGGGAGCAGTGGGAACGGTGATCTGTCGGTTCAAGAATTCGACAATAGCCATGCAGGTTATCTCCTGGGATAAAAGGACAGTTAGGGACAGTTAATGAAGGGATTGGGCCAGCGCCTGACATTCAACCGACTGCCAGCTCACAGCAGGCTGGGAACAATAGCCAATCGCTTGGTTGATAAACTGCTGGTCATGCTGTGCCGCCCGCCAGTAATTGACCGATTGGGGGCTGTCCACAGCAGGCAGAGTAGGAACAGTGGGCTGAACGGGTTGAGCAGGCGGCTG
>JBJTUI010000012.1:0-15047 GCA_046080625.1 Elainella sp.
TGTGTTTATCTCCTACGGTTTGGTTCAAGCCACCGTGGGAGTTACTTTACCTGCGCTCCGGAACTCCGGGAACGCTCAAAGCTGGTCAAGTCGCACTGGTAGAACCAGTGGCTTACCTTCTGAGCTACTGACAAGTTATAACCGTAGATACCCCTAGGCTGATCTATTACTTAAGTTAAATTAAACACCTGTTTTCAGCAAAATTGCTCTACCTCCGGAGGAGGAGAAAGAAATTTATTCAGATTTTACCTGGTCTTTAAGAAAAATCGTTGTACCAGGGTTATACGCTCAATGAATAATTGACCTAAAGTAACAAAGCTGTAATTATAGGCAGCCCGATTGTGAAGCAATCTAGCAGCGGTTGCCTCTGAAAAACGCCATGCTTTCAATTAGCTAGATCATCAAGCAGCAAGCGCACTCGACTGGGGATTGAGCAGCCCGATCGTCTGCTCAGGTCATTCAATCTGGGAGGAAACTACTCGGTGTTCCCTGTGAACTCATCCGTTGCCAGTCAGCTAAAAGCCCTGAGAAATCGCTAATTATTGCAGTAAAAAGCAATGATTAGACTTGATTTTTAATATGACAAGGGAAGTCAAGTAGTTCTCTATGCTGACCCAAATCGTAATTAAGTTTTAAGAAAGTTCTGGCTCTGCCAAACAGAATTGCCCGGTAGATCGCCTGCCGTATGTTGTCTGGGATCTACAAAATGGATTGGGGAAACCGGGAATGTTCTGCAAGTTTCCAGTCAGCTTCTAGTCCTGCTTAACCCGTTTGATAATTCACCTATCCTTCGAGAGAGATCTTTACTGCAAGCTCTGCTTTTCTAGTTAACCTTGGCTTATGTCTCGGGGTTTTCTATTCAGAGAAGCTGATTGACTACGAGTAACATTGCGGCAGGTAGGCTCACCCCACACTAATCCAGAGGGCAGCTGATCTCAGGCAGTAGGGCGAAAGTGAGGTGGATAGTAGATCACAGGTATAGCCAGGTCTTTTTGGTTAGGACGGGATGCAGGGGTAGAGTGCAGGGCACAACCCCCATACCCTTTCTGTCCCAAGCTAGGTGCGTAGCTCTATAAAACAAAGCGGGCAAAACGAATCAGGCAAAACAAATCAGGCAAAATAGCTGGTTACATTCAGACTGCCGCGATTGCTGTCGCCAGGCCGGAACTGCATCCCCGACACGTTAATGATCAGATCCTGGTTAGCCGAGAAATCGGCGGCGCTGTTGTTAACTGCCAGATAGGTGCCGCCGCGCCACTCGAAGAAGACCGCTTCCCTTGCCCCCAGTTTCTGGTTGCCGCGAGCCACGCCGTCCTTGTCTTTGAAGGCGTTCCGGGCCGCTTTCTCCAGGTTGCTGCCGCCCACCGTTTGGGCATTAAACAGGGCTTGAGGCCGGTTTTTGCTGGCCAGGTTATTGTCAAAATCGAGCTGAATTCGGTCGCCTTCAGGGGTTCGCAGGTCGCGAATCCGGTCGGGCGCGAAGGCCAGCGAGTTGGCTAGGGCGTCGTCTGCGCTGGCCCCAGCATAGACGAACCGATCGGCACCCGCCCCACCAGTCAAGGTATCTCGATCTAGACCGCCGTTGAGTTTGTCTCTGCCGCTGTCGCCATTCAGCTGATCCCGGTCTTCTAGGCCAATCAGGGTATCGTTACCGCCCAATCCCAGCAGCACGTCGCTGTTGTCAGAGCCACGCAGGGTGTTGGCACCGCTTGTGCCGCGTCGCCGAATTCCAGGACTCGTCACCTCAACGTTAGCCTGGTTTGACCACTGCTCGGCCACGTTCAGGGCCAGCGGGTTGCCAGCCAGATCGGTGATGCCGCTACCGCTGGCGGCCAACAGCAGGCTGTAATCGCCTTCCCGGTTGGTCAGCTTGGGCAGATTACCCAGCGTCCAGGTGATGTTGTCGCCGCTGGTCAGGGTGGCACGGCTCAGATCCACGGCGCTGCCTTTGCGCGTCAACCGCAGGTCGGCCAGGTTGAAGCCGCGCACCGCTTCGCTAAACCGGATGGTGATCCCGTCTACCTGAGCCCGACGCGGATCAGGAGCGATGTCAATCATGTCAGCCGTAGGGGCTGTGCGGTCCAGGCTGAAGCTTTCGCCCTGAAAACTGCCGTTATTCGCTCCGGCCCCAGCCAGGGTCAGGCCACGGTTGTTGACAATGCTGTCGTTGTCGAGCAGATCTAGGCGGATGGTGCCGTCGCCCCGGCCCGTGTTCACCGCTACCGAGTAGAAGCTGTCGTTCACCCTTGTCACGCTGGCGATGCTGGCTCCCACTACACCCTGGGTGCTAAGGGCAAAGTCAGAGACATCCACCTGGCTGACGCCTTCGTTGAAGCTGACCCGGAAGTTCACCGTTCCGGCGTTGTTGGGGCTGCCTTCCAGACGGTTGATCGCCACGACTCGCGGCGGCGTTTTGTTGATGGTAAACGGCTGGCTGCTGAAGTTGCCGTTGCCGTTGCCCCGACCGCCCAGCGGCGCTCCCACCGTGTTGAGAATCGAATCGTTGTCGAGCAGGTTGAGGCTGAGGGTGCCGTTACCGCTGCCGGTGTTGGCCGTGACGGTGTAGGTTCTGCCGCTGCCCGAAACCGTGCCGATCCCAAAGTTAGACAGGCCAGTGCCAAACAGGCGGAAGTCGGTGCGGTCTACGCCGGTCACATCCTGGTTGAACACAACCGTGTAGGTGACGACTCCGGCGGCGGTGGGGTTATTGCCCGCAGGCGTAATCGAGGCCACCAGCGGCGCGCTTTTGATCACTGTGTAGGTTGGGCCAACCACGTTGCCATTGCTGGCCCCACTGCCGCCCAGGGCCACATTCAGGTCGTTGCGGATGCTGTCGTTATCCAAAACGTTCAGGCCGACGCTGCCATCGCCGCTGCCGGTGTTCACCACCACATCAAAGTTGCGGGCCGCTCCCGCTGAGGTCAGATCGATCGGCGTCACGGACAAAACGCTGGTGCCAGAGATGCCGCCGCTGCCTGCCGCCTGGAAGTCGTCCAGGGTTACGCCTGTCACGTCCTGGGTAAACACGACTCGGAATCGCGCCGTGGCCTCGCCCGTAGGGCTATTGTCGAGCAGGTTGATTGCTGCGACGCTGGGCGAGGTTTTGTCGATGGTGTAGGCAGGACCCAGCAGGTCGCCGTTGCCCAAGCCCGTACCGCCCAGGGGCACATCGGTAGTCTGCTTCAGGATCGTATCCCGGTCTACCAGCTGGAGAGCCAGGGTGCCGTTGCCGTTGCCGGTGTTGACCGTGACCTCATAGGCCGTATTGTCGGGGTCGGTGGGGTTGATTGGCGTGACTGCCGTGATTTGGGCCCCCGAAACTCCCGGCCCTTGCACAACCACAAAGTCGCTGAACCCACCCGAGGCGTCGGTGTCCAGCCCCTTGATCGGCTCATTGAAATTCACAACAAACACCACGCTGTTGGCGGCGTTGCGTTCCGGCGTTCCGGCTCGGCGGGCGATTGTGGCCGAAGGTGGCGTTTTATCAACGGTGTAGGGCTGGCCAAGCGCGTTGCCGTTTTGCAAACCCGTGCCACCCAAAGGAGTGTTAGCGCCATCCACGACACCATCGTCGTCATTCAGCACTACCTGAAACCTGCCGTTGAGCGTACCTGTGGCCACTCGCAGCTGGTAGGTGTCGCCGCTGCCGGTTAGTTCGGTGGGAATCGCGTTGGTGCTGGAGCCGTTGACGCCAATCACCGAAAAGTCGGAAACGGTAAGGCCCGTAACGGGTTTATCAAATTTAATGTCGTAGACGACGCTGTCTTTACCGGTGATTTCGTTATCGCCCCTTGTCATCGACAGGACTCGCGGCGGCGGACTGTTGGTGATGTTACCGACTGAGCCCGCCGTATCGTTAGCCACTCCACCCGCTGTATTGCTGCGATAGCCGGGCGTTCCTTCCGTCACAATGCTGCCGCCCGCCAGGAAGATGGCACCGCCTGCCGCCACCCCAGCACCGCCGAAAGACAGGCCACCTCCGCCTGCTCCGCTTTGGGTGGCATTGTTCTCAAACGAGCTGCTGCTGATCCGCAGGGTGCCGCCGCTTTGATAGATCGCCCCGCCCAGACCATCGCCGCCCTTGCCGCCTGCTCCTGCGCCGCCGTTGGTTCCCTTGCCGCCCTCAGCCCGGTTGCCCCGGAAGTTGACGTTGATCAGGGTGACGTTGCCGCCCTCGATCAGCAGCCCGCCGCCTAGGCCGCTTGCGCCTGTGCCGTCTGTCCCTTTGGCCAGACCGTTGATGATGGTCAGGTTCTCGAAGACCACATTACCCGACGTGACGCGGAAGACGCGATAGGTATTGCCACCGCTGATCGTTGTGTTGCCCGCACTCCGGATCGTGATGTTTTTGGTGATCGGTGGCAGTTCGCCCGTCAGCACTAATCCGTTCGTATTATTAACGATGATGGTGTCGCCATCCTCGGCATCGCGGATGAATTGGGATAGCTCGGCAAAACTGGTTGCGGTTTTAATCGCCATGGTAAATGCTGGAATTAACAAGGACAGGGGGATAAAGCGGTAAAAATTCTAGGCATGGAGTCTTTGTGAACTTCTTGAAGTTAAAAACGCTATTACTAGGATGCACTGGCCCCTATGAAATTTAACTACATTCACAAAAAATTAGCTGAGAATAAATGACGTCGCTGGCCTGCTGCCCCTCAGAAATGCCCTTCAAACAGCGAACCGCAGAAGCTGAAAGTGCGGCTGAATGAACGATTGGGCTGGATAAGTGGCGGTGAAGATATTTGAGAGCGGCCAGATCAGGGAAGCCAAACAATCCCGATCGCAGGTCAAACAGCAGCCTGGCAGCTTTGGGTCTAACTGCTAAGCTAGGGTGCCCACAAGCCTAGGACAGCGAACAGAATGCTGAAATAGCGGCCTACAGCCGAACCTGATCCGACTGCATGACTGCGTCGGTCAGAGAATGCTAACCCGGAAAACGCTAATCCAGAAAATGCCTGAATTCAGTCGTTTGTTCCGGTGGAGTTGCTCTGCCAGCGGGCATTCTAAAGGCCAACGGGAGCAGTCCTGTTGCGTTTCTGCATTCTGTCGCCTGCTGTCGCCTGCCAAAGTGACTTTATCTAAACTGCCTCAACCCCGTTTATTCGAGGGTCTTGGTCCCGAACTCGTACCTGAGTCCGTCCTCGCCGACCTGCCGCTGCATGACTTTCAAGTAGCGGCCCATCATACGGGGCGAGAAGTGGCTCGGGTATTAGAACAGCATCCCAGCCTACCCGGTGTCGTGCTGCAAGAGCGGGGCAGACTGTTGGGGATGATCTCGCGCCAGCGGCTGCTGGAATTTTTGATTCGGCCTCAGGGAATGGAGTTGTTTCTACCCAATCCGCTTGCTGTGCTCTACAGCTATGCCCGCACTAGTTCGCTCGTGTTAAGGGCTTCCACGCCGATTTTGGCGGCGGCTCAACTCGCCCTGCGGCGGCCATCTGAGCAGCAGAGCGAACCAGTTCTGGTTCAGGTAGATCCAGAAAATTACTACCTACTGGCGGTGCATGATCTGCAAATCGCCTACTGGCAGCTGCGGGGGATCGAAACCCAGGTACGCTACGAACGCAGCCAGCTTCAGATGGTACAAACCGAGAAAATGGCCAGCTTGGGGCGATTGGTCGATGGGGTCGCTCACGAGATCCTCGATCCGGTGGGATTTATCTGGGGAAATCTGGCCCATCTCTCGGACTACGCTCAGCAGATTATGCAGGTGTTAGCGGCCTACGAACGTCATTTCCCCGAGCCGCCTGCCGAAGTTGCGGCCCTGCGAGAGGCAGTTGAGCTAGATTATCTGCGTCAAGATTTGCCCCAGACGATTACCAGCATTCGGGCTGGAGCCGAGCGCCTCAAGAATCTGGTCACGAGTTTGCAGAACTTCTGCCACATCGACGATGTTTACCCCAAACCCGCCGACCTGCACGACTGCCTGGATAGTTTGCTGCTGTTGCTCAAGAGTCGCTTGAAGGGCGAAATCCAGATCGTGAGGAACTACGGTCCTCTACCGCCCGTTCCCTGCTATGTTAGCCAGCTGAACCAGGTGTTCATGAACATTTTGACTAATGCTATCGACGCGCTGCTGAATCAGTCGGTGCGACAGAATCTGGTAGCCGAGTTGCCGACCTCAACGCAGCAGGCAGAATTCTCCAGACCCCAAATTACCCTAACGACCCAGGTGCGTTCGGCTCCGCCAGAGGCTGAACAGGGACCGCTCCGCTGGGTGAGAATCTGCATTGCCGACAACGGACCCGGTATTTCGGCAGAGAAATATCAGCAGATTCTAGACTCCTTTTCAATTGAGAAACGGATTGAAAAAGAAACAAGCCTGGCCCTGAGCTATCAAATTGTTACGGCTCGCCATGGCGGCAAGTTTTATCTACGCTCGCAGCCACTGGTGAACAGTTCAGAGAATCCATCCGACCGGACCAGACCCTGCGGCACGGAATTCGAAATCTGGCTGCCCCTGGCCTAATCTCGTCAGTTTTCCTGTCAGTTTGCTCAAGCTGTGAGGCTGTGAAGTTGCGAGTTTTGCAGGGGGCGACGTTGCTATAAAAAAACCTTCCGGTCGTATCCCAGGGGAACTGCCGGAAGATCTGATACAGAAGGAATGCGTTAAAACTAAGCGGTGTCTAGAGAGATGTCTGGGCCGTCCCAGAGAACTCGTTTCGGGAAATGACCTGGGGAAATGCCCTAGGCGTCAGGCAGCAGACCGCTGCTGTAGGCATCAACCGAGAAACCCGGAGTCCGATCGCTATAGTCGGTTTCGGTGCCCGTAAAGGAGGCTGCCAGCGTTTCGAACGAGTTGGAGCGCCAGTTGCGTTCGTGAATCGGCTTGGTTTGCTCACCCCGGAAATAGGCCTGGGTGCCAATTAGCGCAGCGGCTACCCATCCCACAACAAACAAAATCCCTAAAATGACCATAGGTTTATCCCTTTACTTATCTGGCTGTTACCTGTCTAGCCGCTATTGAGAAGCTAATTCTCTGGAAGCTAGAACCTGCCATTCGGCTTTGTTGCCTTATGTAAATAAATATAACAGCAATATTACAAAATGACAACATTTCTTGCAAAAACACATTGATAGTGCTAGCCGAAAACTCCTATTGATCAGGCTTATGGCGCAACTGCAACGGTTGGCGATTGCTGCTGAACAGGTTTCAGGTCAGACTATTGCTCTGACAGCAGCTCAGCAGCACTATCTGGGGCGGGTGCTGCGGCTACGTAACGGCGACCGGTTTATCGCGCTGCTGGGGGCACCCTCCTCAGCACAGGCTAGCCCCGAGTCCAGCGATCAGCCAGTGTCTGTAACCTGCTGGTGGCTGGCCGAATTTCGGGAGATGGCGGCTGAGCTGCTGGAACCTGTTTTCGCCAGAACCGAACTGGTCGTGGCTGTGACGCTGCTGCTGGCCTTGCCCAAGGCTGGGATGGAGGATGTGGTGCGGCAGGCAACGGAACTGGGAGTGCAAACCATTGTGCCGGTCTTGAGTCAACGCAGCCTGCTGAAGCCCAGTCCCCAAAAGCAGGAGCGCTGGCAGCGGATTGCTCAGGAAGCAGCCGAACAGTCGGAGCGTCAGTTCATTCCTCAGATCGTGGCACCGCTCGACTGGCCAACGGCACTGCAAACCCATAGCCATGGGCGCTGCTACCTCTGCGAAGCGCGGGGCGACCATCCCCATTTGCTGTGCCAGTTAATGCGCGATTGGCAGCAGGGCTCGACTCAGCTCTCGGCAATGACGCTGGCGGTTGGGCCGGAGGGTGGCTGGACTGAGGCAGAAATTGCCCAGGCGATTGCCCATCACTATCAACCCGTATCGCTGGGGGCGCGGGTGCTGCGGAGCGTGACGGCCCCCTTGGCAGCTCTGGCTCTACTGGCTGGTGTTACTGAGGCCGAGGGCTTTAACTGCTCCTGAGCTTCGGCAAAACTGCCGGGACCGCTTGCTGTCAGACTGCTTTTCCGGTAGATCTGGGAAAGCTTGGGTTGCCGTAGCATTCGGTTTTTTTGCTGTCGGTCTTGCTGTCAATCTTCATCCCTTCTGCCCATTCTTGTCATGCTCGAACAACTTGTGGCGGCGTTCGAACGCCAGGACTACATCACCGCAGTCGCCCTGTTGAAACAGCTACAGCAGCAGTCCCCGGACAGCCCTTGGGTCAAGCTCTATGGAGCAAAACTGCGAGAAGTATCAGGCAAACTGCCAGCAGCAGCTACTCTATACCGCCAGCTTCTGCAAGAAACCACCCACCCTAAGGTAATGGCCCAGGCCCGGCAGGGGTTGCAGCGGGTGAGTGAACAGATCAAAGCCCAGCAGGAGCAGCAGAAAGCCCAGCAGATTGCGACAGCAACGGCAGATTCCGCCAACCTGGGATCGGGCTTTCTAATTCTGGATGCGGTATCGCCCGAGCGTCGTCAGGCGGCAGCCCAGCGGTTTGCCCAGATCATGAATCTGGATGCCTATACGGCCCGTCTGCTGTTGCCCGGCCGGGGCTGGCGGCTTTACCGTGTGGGCAGCCTGAGCGAATTGCAGTTTTATAATCAAACGCTGAACCAGGCCGAGATCCCGGCCTTTTGTGTCACCCTGGAATCGCTCCAGACGATTCGCGTATTTCGCGTGCAGTACATTGAGGCTGTGTCGCCCCAAATCACGGTGGTTTGTGAGAACGATGCCGGTCAGCTGGGCTCCCTCTCTTTCAACTGGTCAGAAGTTCAGCAGCGGGTCGAGGGGCGGCTGCCGATCTTTGAAGAAGTAGTGGATTTGAATCTGCGCAATCAGCTGACCCGCAAGGAAAGAACCCAGGACTATGCCCAGGTAATCGACCTGCACCTGCCCCAGCGGGACGTGATCCTGCGGTTGGGCGACTGGAGCTATCAGTTTCAGCAGGGAGTCGTGTTTGATGCCAGCCAGGATGGCGAGCTGTCCACTGTTCAATCAACCAATCGGATTCGCTGGAACCAGCTGCTTGGCTTTCTAGATGACCAGCTGGCTGCTGTGCCGGTCTGGGTCGAGTTTCCCCAGTTTGCCGAGTCGGCGCTTGACCCGCTTAGCCTGGTTAATCTGAAATCCCACATCGATCTGTTTCGGAAGGCCCCCAGCAAATGGGATCAGGCCTTCCAGCTCTATAGCGGTTTGGTATTCCGACAGGCGAGCGCTCGCTGAGGGGGCTAGGCTGCGAGCGCAGTTCGCAAACATCAAACCAACAAACTCTAGGCCAGCAAACTCTAGGCCAGCAAACCCACCAAAAAATCAGGAGCGCAGTTTCCCACGCTCCTGACTTGAGTAAATTGCTAGTAAATTACTGATCGTTGGAGGCCGGTTCCGGTCAGTCCTAACCTGGACTTCAACCCGAACGAGTTGCGCCAGCCAATCCGGAGTTAGCTATTTGCGTGGCGTCACGTCTTTGGCCATATTGCGGAACAGGTCCATGCTAGGGCCGGGGCGACGGCGGGGCGTAGTGCTGGGCATCAGAAAATCAGTAGCAAAGTTTTTCGCTGCATCAACGGCGGGCTGAGGCGCAGCTTTGGGGGTCGAAACGGCTGCCGGTTGCGCAACAGCTGAAGTTTCAGACTCAGCTTTTGTCTTCTTGAGTTTCTTGGCTTTTTGCGGTGCCGGACTGCTAGCCACCTGTTCTTGAACCGCACCAGCAGCCTGCTTAACTTCGGTCACTGCTTCTTTCACTGCCTGTTGGGCCTCAGCAACTTTGGCAGCAGGCTCAGATCCATTGGCAGAAGGCGGGGCTTCTAGGAAATATTCAGATTTTTTGCCCTTGCTTAAAAACTTAAAAACCATGCTTGACGACTGCTCCCAACTTTATTGATCTGCGAGGTAAAGATGATCGGACAGGTAAAAATTGTCTCAACCGAATGGGCTCAAGACAAGGCTGTAACCAGACAAATTTGATTTTAGTTAGCGCTGGTTTTACAGCTGTTCTCTGCTGTTGCGACTGCACTTGCTCAGAACCCACCTGCAACCCGCAATCAGGTTGAGCTAGGGACTCAAGAAGTGTTCTACCCAGTTACTAATTCAAAAACCAGTTGATTCAAGGCAACTTGGTGTAGCGACCTTGGTGCAGCAACCTTGGTGCGACAGCCAACGGCCAGAAAAATCTATTGTCGGTATTTGCTCTACCCATATGAGCCTATCACGAGATGCGATTGCTCACTGCGGCCAGCTAGGCTAGAAGTCAGACCAGAAGTTTAGCCAGCTTGATCGAGCCCTTTACAGGGAGCCGAATCCTTTCTTTTTCTTGTCTTTTTTCTTCTTTTTGGCCGTCGGGTTTTGATAGCCTCGCCAGCCCGGCGGTGGAGCTTGATAGCCGCCTCGGGGTGCGCCGCCGCCAAACATATCGCCCATACCGCCCATGCCGCCCATACCGGGCATACCCATGCCGCCCATGCCGGGGAAATTGCCCTGGCCCATTTGCTGCATCAGGGTGCGCATTTTTTGAAAATCGGCCACAAGTTTGCTGACATCGTTGACCGAGTAGCCCGAACCTTTGGCGATGCGCTGCCGCCGACTGGGAGAACCGGCTAGCAGATCTGGGTCTTTGCGTTCGGCCACCGTCATGGAGTTAATCATGGCTTCGGTGCGCTTGAGCTGGATCTCTCCCTGCTGGAGCTGCTCGTCGGAGATCTTGTTGCCCATGCCGGGAATCAGCTTCATGATGCCAGCCAGCGACCCCATGTTTTTCATCAGGCGGAGCTGCTTAATGAAGTCCGTAAAGTCGAATTTGGCGGTAAGGATTTTCTCCTGAAGTTTTTCGGCGTCGGCGATGTCAATTTCTTCCTGGGCCTTTTCTACCAGGGTAAGCACGTCGCCCATGCCCAAAATGCGCTGGGCCATTCGGTCTGGATAGAAGGGCTGGAGTGCCTCGACCTTTTCGCCCACCCCGATAAACTTGATCGGCTGACCCGAGATCCGCCGCACCGACAGGGCCGCCCCGCCTCGGGTATCGCCATCCATCTTGGTCAGAATCGCGCCCGTAATTCCAATCTGGTCGTGGAAGGTGCGGGTGAGGTTGGCGGCTTCCTGGCCAGTCATGGCGTCTACTACCAGCAGCACCTCGTCGGGCTGAACAGTCTGCTTGATCCGCGCCAGTTCGGCCATCATGCTGTCATCAATTTGCAGCCGCCCTGCCGTGTCGATAATCACCGTATCCACACCGTCGGCTTTGGCTTTCTCCACGCCCTGCCGGGCAATCTCGACCGGATCGGCATCCTTGCCTAGATCAAACACCGGCACGCCGATCTGCTTGCCCAGGGTGATCAGCTGGTCGATGGCGGCGGGTCGATAGACGTCGGTGGCAACCAGCAGCGTACTGCGGTCGAGTTTGCGCAGATGCAGGGCCAGCTTGGCGGTAGCGGTGGTTTTACCCGTACCCTGTAAACCAGCCATCAGCACGATCGTCGGCTTGATAGCAGCATTAGCCATGGGCACGTTGGTCTCGCCCATGATCGCAGCCAACTCGTCGTAGACGATTTTGATGAACTGCTGACCCGGATTAACGCCCGCAATCACCTCGGCACCTAGCGCCTTCTCCTGCACGTCGGCGACAAAATCTTTCACAACCTGGAGGTTGACATCGGCTTCCAGCAGAGCCCGACGCACTTCCCGCAGGGCTTCCTGCACGTTGGCCTCACTGATCTTGTCCTGCCCGCGAAGTTTCTTCCAGGCTCCTTCTAGGCGGTCGGCTAAAGCGTCAAACATATAGGATCGTCAGGCGAGTTAAGACTTTTCCCATTTTAGAGGAGATAGGGATTGGGGTGTGCCCAATTGCCTGACCACTTGCCAGTCGCGCCCCTAGTCTGCCTATCGCAATGACCCAGGAATCCCTACCCCTGCCGGAACCGCCGGGAGATCGATCTGGGGTTGGCCGGTCTGGGGCTGTCCAGACTGGGAATTAATTTCGCTGCTGGGTTGCGGGCTGGCCGGAACCGGATTAGGCGCTGAGCTGGGAGCCTGGGGCTGGGGGTTGGCTGGCAAAACGTTGGGGCCAGGGCTAGGGGCTGGGCTGAGGCTGGGAGCGGGATTCGACTGATTTCGCTGATTCTGGATCGAGCGACCTGGAGACCGGCGCGTCGAGGAAGGCCGAGTCGGTGATGCAGGGGCTGGGGCAGGCTGGACAGCCGGGATGTCGGGAGCGGTTCCAGGCGCAGGAGTCTCAGATCCAGGAGTTCCAGGTGCCGTATCAGTTGGTGAGCCCGGAGGCAAAGCTGGTGGATTCAGCGGATTGAAGGGCGCTGTTTCTGGTTGGGTGTTGGGCTGAGGATTGGGCTGAGTAGAGGCAGGACTTGGCGCACCCGGAGCCGCACCCGGAGCCTGAAGCGTACCGGTGGGGGCAACCCCATCTAGCCCCAGCAGGGCTGGCGTACTGCGATAGTATTGAGACCAGTAGCGCGGGTCGGGCCGGTTGCGCCAGTCGGGCCGGTTCACATCCATCACCAGGATGGGGGCGGTATTTCCCCCGTTTTGGCCCAGAACCGTAATCACAACCCGAGTCAGCAGAATGTCGCTATCGAACCGCTGTTGAGCCATGGTTCGGGCCGCATCTTCGGCACGCCGCGCCAGAGCGGTGTAATCTTCGCCAGCCACCCAGTTGACTGTCAGCAAATCCTCAGCCGCGTAGGCAGAAACAGCCTGGGGCAACAGCAGGTCAATCGAACCCAGCGCTCCTACGCCTATTGCTAAAAATCCGGGTGCCAAAAGTCCAGGTACCAAAAGTCTAGAAAGAAAACCAGACGCTATCCTTGAGCTGCCCAACCGGGAATCGAACCAACCAGAGAACGGCTCCAAAAATCGCTGCTGGCATGAACGATGCTGACGGTTAGGCTGAAGGGGCTGATTTTTCATCACATGCTCCGGGCAACAGTCGGTAAAAAACAGTCGGTAAAAAATATTGGGTGAAGCTTGAAGCAAACCGCAACAGCGATAGGCAGATCGACTCGAAGCAAACCGTTGAAGCAGTGAATGGGTGGTATTAAGGTTTGCCGGTACAGGCTGGTGGAGACTGAATAGCAACGCTCTTTGGGGTGCTCTGCGTAATCATGCTGCTTCTAGTCGTGCTGTCCAGCGCACTCTATCGTGAAAGCCTGGTTCAAAACGTTTGACCAAGGGCACAGGTGGACTGGCTTGGGCCAGTGGATCAGCGGTCATTTTGAGCGTTCAGCTAGAGCGCTATGATTCAGTCATAACAGCCAATTCATAACACCCAATATAGCAAGATTATAGAAAATTCTCTTACAGAAAAATTTTAACCGGTTCCGGCGAGCTGTGCTACCGTGAAGGGCAATTTCGGCTCCGGCTCGAACTCAAGGCAGCGCTAAGTTTCAAACTGGAGAATGCTGATAAGCCGCTGAGAAGACAAGGAGCCGCGAAGTTCTGCAAGCAGAAGACATGCAAGCAGAAAGATTCACCCACGCTAGGCGCATTAGTTGACATGGCACAATATTGGACCGTTGCAGTTGGCATCAATCAGTATCGGTTTTTCCCACCGCTCAGCTATGCCCAGCGCGATGCGGAGCTGTGGCACGAAGTCTTGTTAGAGGCCGGTTTCTCAGCCCAGCGCTGTCGGCTGCTGGCAGATCAAATTACCATCACCAACACCGATTTTCGGTTTCCAACGGCTCAGAATATTCGAACCCAGCTGGCCCAGGTTTGTGAAGCAGTACAGGCGGGCGATCTGCTGATCTGCTTTTTCAGCGGCTATGGCTTGAACTGGCAGGGCAAAGACTACCTGCTGCCGATTGACGCTGATCCCAGGCAGATTAGCACGACCGGGATTGCGGTTGAATCCCTGTTCGAAACGCTCAAAACTGCCGCCACCAAGAATATTGTGCTGGTGTTAGATGCCAACCACAGTCTGCTTAATAACCAGCTCAATAGTCAGCTCAATCTGCCGACCCTGGCCAATCAAACGGGCTTTGGCGGCCAGACTCTACAGCTGGCTGAAGCCCAGAATCTGGCGGTGCTGTTGTCCTGCCGACCCGACCAGTTCTCCCACGAGCCCTTGACCCTGCGCCAGGGAATTTTCACAGCAGCGCTGGTGTCGGCCCTGACCGAATGTTTCACCCTGGAACAGGTTGCCGAGACTCTGGGTGTGCGCCTGCCCCAGCTCAGCGAAGAATTTTGGCGACCCCGACAAGATTTGCAGGCTGTAGTGCCGCCCCATCTGCGCCATCAGCTGCTGCTGCCGGAGCCGAATCCCGCCCCCCAGATCGCCCAATCGCCCTCTGGCCCAACCGTTTCGCAGTGGCTGCACGGTTCTCTGGCAGGCAGCCTGTCCGGGTTGAAGGGGCTGACCCAGGCCGGGTCGGAGCTGTCCCAGTCCCTCTCGGCCTCGGTATTGAGTTTGCTGCCCAAGCGCTCTGAATCAGATCGGTTGCCACCCCTCGACTCCGTGGCCGTGCTGCCCTCTGGCCTGAACGAAGCCCCAGCGCTAAGCGACGAATTTTTCTGGCGGCGGCTGTTGGCCCAGGGCGGTTTGATTGCCGGTATTCTGCTGTTTGGCGTGGTTCTGCGCAACAGCGGCGCTTTGGTCAATTCTCCCAACCGAATTGCCGGTGGAACTCCTTCTCTCCCGCCTGCCGCTGCACCCCGCCCGTCTGAGGGGCTATCTGGGGGCGCATCTGGAGTTCCGGCTGAGTCCCAGACAGAGGCTGCGGCTGGGGCTGGAGCTGTACCGTCGCCCGTCTCGCCTGCGGCCAGCCCAGTCCCCCTACCGGTAGTTGCGGTTGATCCAGCCCTGGTGATGCAGTCGGCCCAGGCGGCCTTCGAATCCCAGCAGTATGAGGAAGCCAACCGGCAGCTCGTTCAAATTCCGGCGGCCCAGCGTAGCCCCGAACAAACGCAGCTGCTGGAACAGGTCAATCGGGAACTGCTGAATCAGGCCAAAACCATGCTGATTCGCACCCGCAACCCCATGCCTGAAAATCAGGTTTCTGATCTGGTAGAGGCAATCAAGGTGGCCCGGATCATCAAACCCGAGCAGCCGCTGTATCTAGAAGCCCAGCAGAATGTGGATCGCTGGAGCCGACTGATTATGGACATGGCTCAGGGG
>JBJTUI010000013.1:0-6799 GCA_046080625.1 Elainella sp.
GCGCAAGCTGGCCGCTCTGTCGGGGCTGAGCCAGGGCCTGATCTCGCTGATTGAAAACAACGAGCGCAGCATTAGCCCCGAGAATGAGGCGGTTTTGCGGCAGACGTTTCAGGCCCAGTTTTAAGCGCAGTTTCAGGCGCACTCTTCTAACGAAACACCGCTGGCGCTGCTTCTACGCCCCTGCTCTTCTCAGCTGCTATCGGGGCGATCTTGCTCTTGGGTAGTGCCCTTTCGTAAAGGATAGAGAAAAATAGATAGAAGTTGGCTTCTCACCCCCATCAGCTTCTCATGAAACCCTACCTAATTTGCCCAAGCTGCGTTAAACTATTGGAGGAAGCCTATTTTTTGAAGTTGTCGTATCTGAATCACAAAGGTTGTTCCGCCCCCAACCTGGCTTTTCAGCGTCAGTTCTCCCTGATGGAGGTCTAAACACTTTTTTACAACTGCCATTCCCAAGCCGCTGCCGCTTACACTTCCTGCATTTCTACCCCGGCAAAAGGGTTCAAAGATTCTGGCCTGTTCATCTTCAGGAATTCCAATTCCCTGATCTTCGACTTCAAAAGTGACAACATCCGGTTCGCAAACGACTGTGAAATGAATTGGCGTTTCCGAAGCAGAATATTTGATTGCGTTGGATAATAGATTGCTGAGAACAGAATAAATCAGCTTTTCGTCAAGACAGGCATAGGTGCGATCGCCCTGTTTGTGAAACAGAATGGTTCTGGGCTGTTCGCTAAAGAGCTGGATGTCTTCGATTAGATTGAGACAGAAAAATTGAATTTCCAGAAGTTCTGGTTTGCACTGTAATTTTCCAGCATCTGCTCTTGCTAAGGTGAGAATATCGTTCAACAACTGGGTCATTAATTTAGCAGATGCCTGAATTTGAAATAAGTTCTTGAGCCTGCCAGGTTCAACCCGGCTTCTCAGGTTTTCCTGAAGCAGTTGTGCTGATCCGACAATCACGCTGAGCGGTGTCCGAAACTCATGGGAAACCATTGAAAAGAACTGAAGTTTGAGTTCGCCCAATTCTTTTTCCTGCGCCAGTTTTTGTCTGATTTGCTCTAGCTGCTGACGCTTAAACATCTGACGGTACAGCAGAATATACACTCCGAAAAGACCGACAAATGCCAGAATAGTCCCTAGGTTTTCGATCGCCATTCGCACCTGCGAGTTTGCCTGCGACTGCTCGACCTGACCCTGTAAAAGCTGCTCCTCTTCGTTTTGTAGCGCAACAATGATTTGCCGAATCTGTGCCTGATTCTGATTGATTTGCGTCACTAAAAAATCTTCAGTTGCCAGCGGAGTTCGCTGTTCGTTGCGCGATGCAGACTGCTCGAACAGAACCTGTCGCTGCTGAATCAGGGTTTCCAGCAGATTCAGCCTTTGCTGTTGGGCAGGCGTATCAGAGAGGGGCTGGTGCAGTTCCTGTAGCTGTAAAGTGAGACTTTGCATGGCTCGATCGTAGGCATCTAGCTCAGCCCGATCACCCAGTAAAATATACCGCCACCGACGCGCTTCACTATCGGTCAAGGCTTCAGAAACGCTGTTGAGGGCAGTCAAAAGTTCGTGGGTTTGTTTTACCTGAGTGGCACTGTGAATTAGCTGGGTTGCATTCTGGTAGGAAATCAGATTGACCAGCCCCAGCAGCAGCAGTGCCAGACAAAAGGATACTGTGACCCATTTCCGCTCCGTTGACCATTGCAGCACACTGAACATCACCATAGCTAGCTGTGAGGTTTACAGTAGAGTGTTTACAGTAGAGTAGGGGAAAGACGACCGCATTTTTCTAATATGCCTCATCTCAGTTTCCAAGCCTAAAACCTGAATGCGTATCCTGGTTGTAGAAGACGATTTGCGAATTGCCAATATGCTGGCGGAAGCCTTTACCAACCGTCAGTATGAGGTGGATATTGCAGAGGATGGGGAAACTGCATGGAGTTGGGTGAATAGCCAGGATTACGACCTGATTGTACTGGATTTAACGCTGCCTAAGGTGGACGGCATTCGCTTCTGTCAGCAGCTTCGAGCCAGAGGAGCAGCCGCACGCAATGCAGCGATTCCAGTCATGATTTTAACGGCACGAGATACGATCGCCGACAAGATTATTGGGCTGGATGCCGGAGCGGATGACTATATGGTCAAGCCGTTTGACCTGGATGAACTGATGGCGCGAACCCGTGCTTTGCTGCGTCGGGGCAGCCCTGCGATGAACCCCACAATGACCTGGGGCGATCTGCATCTCAATCCAGCCACCTGCGAGGTTACTTATCGAGATGCGCCTTTGAGCCTGACTCCTAAGGAATTTGCGCTGCTGGAGCTGCTGATTTCTAGCGGTCGGCGGGTGTTGAGTCGCCCAATTATTCTGGAAAAACTCTGGACAGGCGAAGAATTACCCAGCGAAGAAGCGGTTAAAACCCACATCAGAACACTGCGACAGAAATTGAGAGCGGTCGATGCACCGGAGAATTTGATCGAAACCGTGCATGGGATGGGGTATCGGCTTAAACAGTTTCCCTGAAAAAACCAATCCTTCCGAAATCCCTCCGATTTCCCTCCGGCATCCTGACTTTGAGTTGATAGCCTTTGGATAGCACAGTGCTACAGGGATGGGCATCACCCTCCCTCGCTAGTCCGTTGTACTCCTCATGCTTCTTCTGTAGAAGCCTCGCTTGCTCCAGGGCTTTAGGCGCACTCCTCCCTGAAGCTCTGGAATTTTCCTCATTCAACGTGAAACTTCCCTTCCGAAGGCTATGCAAACCGCTGTGAATCGCGCTTCAGCCCCTGCAACGTACCACGATCGATCGAGTAAAGAGGTTGCCCGATTGCTCGAAAGTCACGCCGAGCAGGGACTGACAGAACTGGAAGTTACACAGCGTCAGCGACAATACGGCTTAAATGAACTGGCGGCAAAGCCTGGAAAACCTGCCTGGCTGCGGTTTCTGCTGCAATTTAATCAGGCATTACTCTACATTCTTCTGATTGCCGGAGCGATTAAAGCTTTCCTGGGGTCGTGGACCAATGCGATCGTCATCTGGGGCGTGACGCTGATTAACGCCACGATTGGCTATGTGCAGGAATCGAAGGCAGAAGGGGCGATCGCGGCTCTGGCAAAAGCGGTGACAACCGAAGCAACGGTAATCCGCGAAGGCAAAAAGCAGGTCATTCCTTCCCAAGAGCTAGTTCCAGGTGATCTGGTTTTGCTGACTTCCGGGGATAAAGTTCCGGCAGATTTGCGGCTGCTGACGGCGCGGGGTTTGCAGATCGACGAATCGGCACTGACTGGAGAATCGGTTCCGGTTGAGAAAACGATTCAGCCATTGGGCCGCAATACGCCGCTGGCAGAACGCACCAACATGGCGTATGCAGGCAGCTTTGTCACCTTTGGGCAGGGCAGCGGTGTGGTTGTCGCAACGGGCAACAGCACGGAAGCCGGGCAGATTTCGCAGTCGCTGGACAACAGCCATAGCCTGAGTACGCCGCTGACGCGCAAATTCGCGAAGTTTAGCCAGACGCTGCTGTATGTGATTCTCTCTCTGGCCTCTCTCACCTTTTTCGTGGGATTGGGGCAGGGACGATCGTGGGTGGAAATGTTTGAAGCGGCAGTGGCGCTGGCAGTGAGCGCCATTCCTGAAGGACTTCCGGCAGTGGTGACCGTAACGCTGGCGATCGGGGTAAATCGTATGGCACGCCGCAATGCCATTATCCGCAAGCTACCCGCCGTTGAAACGCTGGGTGGTGCAACCGTGATTTGCTCCGACAAAACCGGAACGCTGACTGAAAATCAAATGACGGTACAGGCAATTTATGCCGCCGGACAGCGATATACGGTCAGTGGCGTGGGATACGACCCGGAAGGAGAAATTCAACTCGACGCCGAAGAAACGGTTGCCCCTGAGCGTTTTCCCTCTGT
This sequence comes from Elainella sp., assembly GCA_046080625.1. Taxonomy (GTDB): domain Bacteria; phylum Cyanobacteriota; class Cyanobacteriia; order Elainellales; family Elainellaceae; genus Elainella. The sequence continues at coordinate 3,911 of JBJTUI010000013.1, forward strand.
CATCGGTTCTCCCGACCATACTGCTTTAGAAGACTGCCTGGTTGCAGGGGTTCTCTGTAACGATAGCCGTCTGGAATGGAAAGACAATCGCTGGTCAGTGGTGGGCGATCCCACCGAAGGCGCGTTGATTGTGGCGGCTCAGAAAGCAGATATTAATCAGTCTGAAATGAGCGATCGGCTGCCTCGCCTGGATACGATTCCGTTTGAATCGCAGTATCAATACATGGCAACGCTGCATCGAGCCGCAGACAGCAATCGGATTTACGTCAAAGGCTCGCTGGAAGCGATTCTGCGTCGATGTCAAAGAATGCGCGATCCTTCCGGGCATGATGTGCCGCTGTACCAGGGACTTCTGGGAATTGAAACCGAACGTCTGGCAGCACGGGGGCTACGGGTGCTGGCGTTTGCCGAAAAAACAGTCTCAAGACAGCAAACCACGCTGGATCACGCCGATCTGGATGCCGGACTTGTGTTTCTCGGCTTGCAGGGCATGATTGACCCGCCCCGTGCAGAGGCAATCGCCGCTGTCAAAGCCTGTCAGTCAGCGGGAATTCAGGTGAAGATGATTACCGGAGATCATTTAACCACGGCAACGGCGATCGCCGATCGAATCGGGCTGCAAAGCAAAGGCAATCTGTTTGGGTTTACCGGACAGCAGCTTGCAGACATGACGGATTCTGAATTATCGCTGGCGGTGGAATCCGGCTCTGTGTTTGCCAGGGTAGCTCCAGCGCAAAAGCTGCGGTTAGTCAAAGCCTTGCAGTCCGGCGGCGAAATTGTGGCGATGACGGGGGATGGGGTGAATGATGCGCCTGCCCTCAAACAAGCCGATATTGGCATTGCCATGGGCAAAGGCGGCACAGACGTTGCCAGAGAAGCATCGGATATGCTGCTGACAGACGACAACTTTGCCTCAATCGAAGCAGCGGTTGAAGAAGGACGCACCGTTTATCAAAACCTGCGCAAGGCGATCGCCTTTATTCTGCCTGTGAATGGCGGCGAGTCGATGACGATTTTGATCAGTGCCCTGCTGGCCAGAGATCTGCCCATTCTGTCGATCCAGGTACTTTGGCTCAACATGGTGAACTCGGTTGCCATGACGGTTCCCCTCGCCTTTGAACCCAAAACCGATCGGGCGATGGCAAAGCCGCCTCGCAATCCCAGAGAGCCGCTTCTATCGGGCAAACTGTTTCAGCGAATTGCAGCCGTTTCGGTCTTCAACTGGATCTTAATCTTCGGGATGTTTGAGTGGGCAAGGCGAACGACGGGAGATATTGCAGTTGCCCGGACGATGGCAATTCAGGCACTCGTTGCCGGACGAATTGTGTATCTGTTGAGCGTTAGCCATCTGGGTCGAGCGATCGTGGATAAATTACGCGGTCGCAACGCTTCGATCGCAGATGCACGGGCAATCGGTCTGGGAATTCTGGGTGCGATCGTACTGCAAGTTTTATTCAGCCAGTGGAGCGTGATGAATACTCTGTTTGCAATGGCTCCGTTAAACCTGACGCAATGGCTGATTTGCCTTATTCCCATGATCCCAATGTTCTTCCTGACCGTATGGGTCGATCGTCTTGATCCGACCGAATAAGAACCTGAAAAATCAAACAATTCTCAACTCCCTGATCAATTGCCCGTATGACCTTCCTTTCCAAAGGTGATCCAGTCCCCTGGTTCACAGCTTTCTCCAGCTCTAACCCTGCCTATCACTTTGACTCCGTCGGCGGTTATCGAATTATTCTCTCCTTTCTAGGTCACTTTAGTCATTCAGCCTGTGCCAGAGTTCTCCAGGATTTTGCGGCGCAACAGCCACAGCTTGAACAATACGAAGTTCCTTTCTGTGGTGTCACAATCGATCCAGAGGATCTTGTTTTTGAAAGAGCTAATCGAGATTCCGTCTTTCTTCAAATTAAGCATGTAAAATTACACCGAAAAGTCGTATTTATCAGACTAAGGGGTTCTAAAAAGTGACATGATGATGACAGAAAGCAAATCAAATGGAAGAGTTTCCTGGAATTAATAATAGAGCTTTCGGACGAAGATTAAGAACCAAGTAAACAATTAAGGTAGTATTGTAATAGCGTATAAGGACATCAACATGAATATCCTTGCTTGGATTGTTTTGGGTTTCATTGCTGGGGCGATCGCAAAGATGATCTATCCTGGCAATCAAGGAGGCGGATGGCTCAGCGATATTCTCTTGGGTATCGTTGGAGCAATTATTGGCGGCAGTATTGTGAGTATCATTCAGACAGGAACATTACAGCTCACTGCTGCTAGTTTAAGTATTCCCGGAATTATTGTGGCAATTATTGGAGCAATAATTGCAATCTTCATCTGGGAATCATTGAACCGTCGTCGCATCTAAATCTTCAGTTTTTGTTCTCCTACTTCAATTACACGAGGAGGTCTATAATGATCTTGTTTAACAGGATTCAACAATAGTTCAGCAATCCTGTGGCTAATCCTGTAGATCAGGCATTTCCCGCTGAACTTCTTCGACTTGCCCCACTACAAAAATTAGCTTGAATGGTTGCTCCATTTCGTGCTGTAGAAACTCTTCCAGTAGAGCAACCTGGTTGGGCATTATCGGTTCTTTGGCGCGGACATTGAGCCGAACTTCAGGTGGACTAGTTCGCCAATTGGTACTGCTGCTCAGAAGTTCGAGCCGCTGAAATGTAACGGTGCGATTCAGCAAGGTCTGTCGGATGCTGGCCTCAAGCTGAGCCTGTCTGACTAATCTGCCAAAACTAACTTGTCAGTAGCTCAGAAGGTAAGCCACTGGTTCTACCAGTGCGACTTGACCAGCTTTGAGCGTTCCCGGAGTTCCGGAGCGCAGGTAAAGTAACTCCCACGGTGGCTTGAACCAAACCGTAGGAGATAAACACA
>JBJTUI010000014.1:0-2610 GCA_046080625.1 Elainella sp.
GGCGTTGGCGAGCCTCACCTGACAATTGGCGAAACCCAGCATTTAATGCAAGTGCTGCAATGCACCTTTGAAGAATTGGTCGAGGCAACAGAAGGTCAAGATTAATAGGGCCGAGATCGCCTGCGAAGAACTTGATCCGGCGACTGGCCAACCGTTTGCTAAATGATGTTTCCTCCCCGTCTTTTCGGCGGAAGTAGTGCGAAATACATGGCTTCTATAGGGTTTTCTGGGAGCATCTTGGCAGTCGCCTAGTCCCCTTTGCCGTGCCCTCCCGCCATGCGAATCGACCTTGTCGCCCTGCTGAAAGACCATCCCGAACTCGTTCTGTTTGTGCTGCTGGCCTTGGCCTACCTGATCGGCAACCTCCGTATCGGTAAGCTAGATTTGGGGGCTCCGCCCGGTATTTTGATTGCGGGGCTGCTGTTTGGCCATTTGGGGTTTGACCTGTTTCCCGGCATCGAGACCATCGGGCTGTTTCTGTTCCTCTATGCGGTGGCGTTTCAGGCGGGGCCAGCCTTCTTCTCGGTGGTGCTGGCCGACGGGGCCAAATACGTGATGCTGGCGGCCATCGCTACGGCGGTGGGGTTTCTGCTCACCTGGCTCTGCCACTGGATATTTCAGTTCGATCCGGGCGTAGCGGCGGGATTGCTGGCCGGGTCGCTCACCAGTCCGGCGGGGGTGGCGGCAGCTCTAGACGCGATCCGGGGCGGGACGGTGCCCCTAGCGGCGGGCAGTTCGGTGACGGCCATCACCAAAAACATCAGCGTCAGCTATGCCATCACCTACTTGATTGGCGATGTCAGCGTGATTTTGCTGGCCCGCAGTCTGCCGGGGCTGTTTCGGTTTAGCCTGCCCGCCGAGTCGGCCAAAGCCGCCGCTGAAAACCACATTGTCGAGGGCGAAGGCGACCGCAACGACTGGGCCTTGACCCTGCGAGCCTACCAGGTGAAAAACGCCGATCTGGTTGGCAAAAACCTGGCCGAGGTGCAGGCGATCACCGACTGTTCTGTGCTGGGCTGCAAACGCCAGGGGCTGATGCTGGAGCCGAGGCTAGACCGGCAGGTAGAGCTGGATGACCGGCTTTCGATCTGGGGCAAAATTGAGCGGCAGGATCTGCTCGACGATCTGTTTGGGGCCGAGGTGGCCGACCCTGACCTGCTGGGAGCCCGCACCGTCGATCGGGTAGTGACCATTACCCAGCCCGCTGCGATTGGCAAACCGCTGCAAGAGCTAGACTTCACCCAGCGCTATGCCTGTCATCTGACCCGAGTGACGCGAGCCGGAATCGAACTCAACCCGACGCCAGAGTTGCGGCTGGAGCAGGGCGATGTGGTTTCGTTTTCTGGGCCAGAGTCGCGCATGGATGACCTGATCGTGCAGATTGGCTTCGTCGAGCGCAACGTCAACGCCACCGACCTGCTCACCTTCGCCACAGGCGTCTCGGTCGGGTTTCTGATTGGCCAGATCCGGATCGGCATCGGCGGCATCGACATCAGCCTCGGCGTACCGGGCGGCCTGCTGCTGGTCGGCATTCTGCTGGGCTACTACCGCTCGATCCATCCCACCTTTGGCCGCGTTCCGCCTGCCACACTCTGGGTATTCAAGGAACTGGGCCTGCTGCTGTTTCTGGCGGGCGTTGGGGTCGAGGGCGGCAAAGGGCTGGCTGAGGCGATGTCGTCCCTGGGGCCGGTGATTTTGCTGTGCAGCCTCGTGATCGCCACCCTGCCAGTAATTGTGGCCTACCTCTATGGCCACCGGGTTTTGAAGATGAATCCGGCCCTGCTGCTGGGAGCGGTGACAGGCTCCGTCACCTGTACGCCCGCCATGGCTGCCGTCAGTGAAGATGCCCACAGCTCGATTCCGACCATTGGCTACGCGGGCACCTACGCCTTTGCTACCGTGTTTTGCGCCATCGCCTGTAGCTTGATGGCCCGGTTCTGACCCCAGGACTGTCTCCCGCCCCAGCCCAACTGGGCATGCTTGGGAAGGGTCATACCCAACACACCCTTTTGCAAGACGGAAGCCGCTATGCCATCTCTGCCTTCACCCGCGCCTTCACCCATTCTCTCGATCGTGACGCCGACCCGGGGCAACTTTTCCCAGGACTGGCTGGATCGACTGCTGCAAGTTCAGGGCGAGGTGCAGCTGATTCTGGTTTACCCGGCGGGCGTGGCGGTGAAACCGATTGCCGACCCCAGAGTCGTCAGCCTGGTCAGTCCTTATAAAGGCGAGATGATGCAGCGGTTTGTGGGCCTGCTAAACGCCACGGGCCAGTTCGTGATTGCCCTGGACGACGATGATCTAATTCATCCCCAGGTGCTCAACCTGGCCCAAACCTATTTCGAGCGCTTCCCGGAGAGCTGGGTGCTGCGGCTGAGTAAAAACGTGATCGACTTCCGCCAGACTGAGCAGATCAACCGCGACTGGGACACGATTCCGGATGTGCAGCAGCTCGACATCTGCCGCAAGACGCCCGAAACCCCTTACCCCTACCAGAACGGCAAATTTACCGGCCTGCTGGAGCTGCCGGTCGCGCCCCTGACCAAATCGTTCAACTGGCTGGCCCTGCTGCCCTTCAGCCAGCGGCGGGACAACCACGGCTATCACTTC
>JBJTUI010000015.1:0-6110 GCA_046080625.1 Elainella sp.
TGTGTTTATCTCCTACGGTTTGGTTCAAGCCACCGTGGGAGTTACTTTACCTGCGCTCCGGAACTCCGGGAACGCTCAAAGCTGGTCAAGTCGCACTGGTAGAACCAGTGGCTTACCTTCTGAGCTACTGACAAGTTAGCCGCCACGTCCTAAGCTTTTCTTCCCCACCACCACAAGCGAGGAAAAGCCATGACTACAGAGTTCAACGAACTGCTGCACGATTCTGCTGGGAAAGTGCAGGTCTGGATTATTGGGACGAAAGAGCAGGTGCAGCACACGATCAACGAATTCTATCTGAAGCGAATCACCGACGACCGGGTGAAGTTCACGCCGATTGTGCCTGCGCCGTTTGCCACGGGCAAATATATGAGCGTCCTGGTGCGCTAAGGAGTGCGCTAAAAGGCGCGCTAAACGGGCAGTCCAGGGGCGGATGCGCTAAGTCGAACGGCTGTCGCTATAGTGATAGCAGACGTTTTGCCCCCCTCCACCCTTGGCTACCCCAACCGATTCCTCCACCTCCGCCATCCAGGCGCTGCGGCCTGTCCTGAAAAGCCTCGGAGCCTACCGCTGGCTGTCGATTGGCGCTTTGCTGAGCTCACTGCTGCTCACCGCCGCCTACGCAATTACGCCCCAGCTGTTTCGCTGGGGAATCGATCAGGGAATAGCCCGACAGGATTTGCGAGTCGTGCTCTACAGCGCTATCGCCATGGTCGGAGCCGCCGTGGCTCGGGGGCTGTTCAATTTTGGCCAGAGCTTCTGGGCCGAAGCCGCTTCTCAAGGCGTCGCCTACGATTTGCGCAACCAGATTTTCAGCAAAATCCAAAACCTCAGCTTCAGCTTCCACGACCAGTCTCAGACCTCCCAGCTGCTCACCCGCATGACCAGCGACATCGAGCAGATCCGCACCTTCCTCAGCACCAGCTTGGTACAGGTGATCAGCGCCATGGCAACCCTGGTCAGCATTGCGGTAATCCTGCTGATCATGAACTGGCAGCTGGCCCTGATCACCCTCACCGTCGTGCCCATGGCTGGCTGGCTAATGGCCCGATTTCTCAGCCGCAACGGGGCCGTTTTCCGGCTGGTGCAGGAACAGTTGGGCGATCTGAATCGGATTTTGCAGGAGAATTTGATCGGCGTCCGGGTCGTCAAAGCCTACGTGCAGGAAGCCAACCAGACAGCCCGCTACCGAGAGATGAATCAGATCCTGATCGACAGCAACATGCGGACGATTCGGGCGATTCGCAACACCTTTCCGTTTATTTTTCTGTTGAGCAACCTGGTCACGGTGGTCGTGGTGGCCTACGGCGGCGCAGAGGTAATCGGCGGCAGGTTTTCTGTCGGCGAACTGATCGCCTTCAACTCCTACCTGCTGCTGATTTTGCAGCCGATTCTGCTGATTGGCTTCGCCGCTCCCGCCATTGCTCAAGCCGCCGCCTCAGCCGAGCGCGTCTACGAAGTCGTCAACACCACGATTGAGATCCGCGACCGGCCTCATGCCGTGCCCTTCGAAACCTGCGGCGGCAGAATCACCTTCGAGAACGTCAGCTTCCGCTACCCCGGCTCCACCCGCGAAGCCCTGAAAAACGTCTCGTTTGAAACCCGCCCCAAAGAGCTGATCGCCATCCTAGGCATGACCGGCTCCGGCAAAAGCACAATCATGAACCTGCTGCCCCGGTTTTATGACGTCACTTCGGGGTCCGTGCGCATCGATGGCCGCGACGTGCGCGACTTCACCCTCAACAGCCTGCGCGCCCACATCGGCATCGTCTTCCAGGAAACCACGCTATTTTCCGGCAGCCTGCGCGAAAACATCGCCTACGCCAAACCCGAAGCCAGCCTAGAGGAAGTGATCGAAGTTGCCAAAACCGCCCAGATCCACGACTTCATCACCAGCCTGCCCCGGGGCTACAGCACCCTCGTCGGCGAACGCGGCATCGGCCTTTCCGGCGGTCAAAAACAGCGAATCGCCATCGCTCGCACCCTGCTCACCGACTACAGCATTCTGATCCTCGACGACAGCACCTCAGCCATCGACGCCAAAACCGCCGCCCAGATCCAGAACGCCCTCGATGATCTAATGCGACAAAAAACCTGTACAGCCTTCGTCATCGCCCAGCGAATCAGCACCGTCAAAAATGCCGACCGCATTCTGCTAATCGATCAGGGACGCCTCGTCGCCCAAGGCACACACGAAACCCTAATGCAAACCAGCCCCCTCTACGGAGCCATCCTAGAATCCCAAATCAAACACCCCACCAACATCCAAACAACAAAAGCATGAACCCACCCCCCCAATAAACTCCCCCCATCTCCCCACCTCCCCATCCCCCCATCTCCCCCACCTCCCCACCTCCCCACCTCTCCACCTCCCCACCTCCCACCTCCCCACTCCCCATGCCCTCCACCCTCCAGCGCTTCCTCCTCTACCTCCGCCCCTACCGCTCCGAGATTCCTCCGGCCCTGCTGCTGGTCGCCCTAGGAGGTGCCACCCAATCGATTGGCCCGTTCCTAATCGGCTGGTCAATCGATCACCTGATTGTGCCGGGAAACCTGCCGGGACTACTGCTGATGCTCAGCCTGCTGGCGGCGATTTATCTATTGGGAATTGGGGCAATTCGAGGCCAGATCCTGCGGGTGGGGTGGATTATGCAGCGACTGCTGGGACAATTGCGCCAGGATATTTTCAATAAGATCCAGAGCCTGCCGGTCAGCTTTTTTGACCGCAGCGAGGCAGGCGACCTGATGAGCCGTTTGCTGAACGATGTGAACACCGTAAATCAGGCCTTTGGCCAGACCGTGGCCCAAATGCTGGGCAACCTGTTCAGTCTGGAGGGCATCGTGATTGCCATGCTCTCGATCAATCTCCAGCTGGGGCTGCTCAGCAACCTGGTCGTGCCGCTGATGATTTTCACCACCGGCCTGTTTGCCCGCTGGGCCAGGGCCAGATTCCGGGTGACGCGCAAAACGATTGGCGAGCTTTCCACCCGGCTGGAGGAAGATATCAGCAGCGTCCGGGAAGCCCAGGCCTTCAACCGCGTCCAGCTGAATATCGAGGAATTCGATTTACTGAACGCCGCCAACCGGGATGCCAACGTCGAGGCCGTGGCGATTACCGCCGCCTTTCTGCCCTCGATTGATTTCCTGAACACGCTGGCCACCGCCGCAGTTCTGGCCTACGGGGGCTACCTGGCCGTGACCGGAGCCGTAACCGTGGGTGTAGTCACAGCCTTTCTGCTCTACGTTCAGCTGTTCTTTCGGCCCATTCAGATTCTCAGCCAGTTCTATACCCAGGCCCAGTCGGCTCTGGCCGGGTTAGAGCGGATTTTTCTGCTGCTCGACGAACCGGTACAGCTCCAGGATGCTGCCGACGCCTTTGAGCTGCCGCCGCTTCGCGGTGAGGTTGAATTTCAGCAGGTCAGCTTTGGCTATAGCCCCACTCAGCTTGTTCTCAAAGAAGTCAACCTGCTGGCTCAGCCCGGCCAGATGATCGCCCTGGTTGGTCCGACCGGAGCCGGAAAGAGCACGATTATTAATTTAATTCTGCGCTTCTATGACGTCACCAGCGGTTCGGTGCGACTGGACGGCATCGACCTGCGGCAAGTCACCCAGGCCAGCCTGCGGCGGCAAATCGGCATCGTGCTGCAAGACAACCTGCTGTTCAGCGGCACGGTGGCGGAAAACATTGCCTTCGGCAAACCTGACACTACCCAGGCCGAAATTGAAGCAGCAGCCCAGTTGGCCAACGTGCATGAATTTATCATCTCCCTACCCCAGGGTTACTCTACCCAGCTGGGCGAACGGGGTGCCCCCCTCAGCCAGGGCCAGCGCCAGCTCGTCAGCATTGCCCGTGCAGTCCTGATCAACCCGCGCATTCTAATTCTGGACGAGGCCACCAGCAGCATCGACACCCGCACAGAGGCCCTGGTGCAGTCCGCGATTGCTAAATTGTTACAAAATCGCACCAGTTTTGTAATCGCCCACCGACTGAGCACCGTTACCCAGGCCGATCAAGTCCTGGTGATCCAGCAGGGCCAAATTGTGGAACGCGGTACACATGCTGAACTGATCGCCCTACAGGGTGTCTATGCAAACCTCTATGCCCTACAGCTTGGAACAGAAACCTTTCAGCCCTAATTGGGCGAATCGTCAAATTTCGTCTCAAAAACGTTCCAATTCTATCCGGGTCTATATCATAAGTTGTATGAACGCTGTTCAGCCAGATCTCGCTCGGGATAGGTGTTGTTTAAAGCACCCGATTGCTATCTTGAGAGCGTGACAGTTGACAAAACCTCATAACCTACGGAGAACAATTATGAACATCTTAGCCTGGGTCATCCTCGGTCTAATTGCAGGTGCTATCGCCAAGGCCATCTATCCCGGCAGCCAGGGCGGCGGCATTCTGGGCACGCTGATCCTGGGAATTATCGGTGCTTTTGTAGGCGGCAGCCTCTACAACCTCTTGACCACAGGAACCCTCTCACTATCAGCCGCAGGTCTGAGCATCGGCGGTGTCGTTGTCGCAGTGTTGGGTGCAATTGTGGCGCTGTTCATCTACTACGCTTTGGCCCGCCGCAGTGCTCTGTAGGATTGGGTGATTTAACAAACCCTCAACAGACGGTTATCTGAACAGACAGTACAACATTTCCATCGGTGTGTGAGAAGGCTTCTCTAGGCAGGAGCCTTTTTCTGTTGTTTTACTCCAATACTCTGGTTCAATAAGGCGTTCTCAAACTGGCTAATCTGCTTCAAAAGCAGGGTTTTATCGAGTTGAGGCTAGAACAGGCTGGAGCTAGAACAGGCTGCGGCTATAAAAAGCTACCCCCTACGAAGCTGTAGGGGGTACCGGAGACATGATTATGAACATCATGGCAGGGACTAAGCCTGCATCTTGAATCTAACAACTATAGATCTAGCCGACATCCATCTTTAGGTAAGCTCCAGTCTACAGAAGGGTGAAGCTGTCTCTACCCTTCTATAGAGTGAAAAGCTACGTGGATTCTTTGCGATGCACCTCTTTGAGGCAGGCTGGATCAACATAGTGGCAGCTCATATCGTCCTGGCAGATCAGCGCCCAACCCGATGAGTCAATTCCAATGAACTTATATAGTGTATGCCGCAGAAAATGGCCCTTGTGATTCCGCGTTTCTGGTAAAACCTTCACCGTGTAGTCAGTCGAGATCATGGGTCCTCCCGCATAGAAGCGTAAAGTATTGATCCAACAAGCCGAAACCGTTAGCCTGACCTAAGAAATCAAAGTCGAGAATCGAAGCTTAGAGAAATCAAAGCCCAGGAGATCGAACGCTGAGAATGTGATGAAAATCCGCTTGGGGGATCTAGTTGTCTCCCATCTAAATGCATCCTAACACTAGAAATATGAGTAGCTTATTAAGTTAAGTAACAATCAGCCGGGATTTAACATTACGTTAGCTCAACAGCTCATAGACATTATCTGTAGCTATAAACAGGGTAAAAGCAGTTATAGAAGCAGTTGGCTATGAGCCAGCTACACCAGCTATTACAGCCTTAGAACGCTAAAGCCCAGAAAACATCTCGCCAGGGAAATCAATATCAGTGAGACTCCACTCTATTAAGCTATTTAACTAAATATTGCCTAATATGAAGACAACACTTGTTCTTTCATAAACCCCTAAGCAAAGAATTTGGTCAACTCCCTGCTCAAGTCATAAAGAACTAGTTCGAAGTTCTGTGTCGATTGAGCCTTTTGCTACGTTCCTCTCTTGTCCACAGACCAATCGCGGTTAGCCGATTAAAGTCTGCTCAAGCAAATAAGAAGAGGATTTCAGCACATTCCAGTGTATTTAATCCAGAGTGTATTTAATCCATCAGTCTGCAGGTGGACAGCGGGTAAATTTAGCGGCAGGACGACATAGAGAAATAGACAGCCCCATCGATGGATAGTTAGGGTACAGTTAACCCTAAAATCGTGACTCAAAGGCGGTTTAATTGTACCCTAACTTGTCAGTAGCTCAGAAGGTAAGCCACTGGTTCTACCAGTGCGACTTGACCAGCTTTGAGCGTTCCCGGAGTTCCGGAGCGCAGGTAAAGTAACTCCCACGGTGGCTTGAACCAAACCGTAGGAGATAAACACA
>JBJTUI010000016.1:0-2655 GCA_046080625.1 Elainella sp.
TGTGTTTATCTCCTACGGTTTGGTTCAAGCCACCGTGGGAGTTACTTTACCTGCGCTCCGGAACTCCGGGAACGCTCAAAGCTGGTCAAGTCGCACTGGTAGAACCAGTGGCTTACCTTCTGAGCTACTGACAAGTTAGGGAGCCAGGGAACAAGCCTCCGCCTGGGGCGTAGCCCTACACCCCGCTGTTCCACAGATCATGCTGTCCATTCACTGAATGCTATGTTCTCAGAGTTTTTTATTCGGCGACCTGTCTTTGCAACGGTTTGCACATTGGTGATTTTGCTGCTGGGAGCCGTCAGCCTGCCGACCCTGCCGATTGCCCAATATCCCGAGCTGGCTCCGCCCCAAGTCACGGTTTCGGCCAGCTATATCGGGGCCAGTGCGGCGATCGTCGAAAACACGGTCACGAACGTGCTGGAGCGCCAGCTCAACGGGGTAGAAGGGGCGGAATATATTAGCTCCAGCAGCAGTAACGGCAGCAGCACGATCAACATCACCTTTGAGCCTGCCCGCGATGTCGATTTGGCGGCAGTGGATGTGCAGAATCGGATCTCGGTGGCCGAAGCCCAACTGCCGGAAGCGGTGCAGCGAACTGGCGTCACGGTGCGAAAACAGTCCAGCGGCTTTTTGATGGCCGTGGGTATCTACGACGAAACGGAGCAATACGACACGCTGTTTCTCAGCAACTACGTCGATATCTACATGCTGGAAGCTCTCCAGCGGGTGAACGGCGTCGGCAACGTCCAGATTTTTGGCGACCGGCGCTATGCGATGCGGCTCTGGTTGAATCCCAGCCAGCTAGCGGCCCGAAATCTGACGCCGCAGGATGTGGTGAATGCGATCAACGAGCAGAATTTGCAGGTTGGGATTGGGGCGATTGGTCAGCGTCCTTCGGCTGACGATCAGGACTACCAGATCGAGCTAGAGGCCAACACGCGCCTGTCGGATGTGTCGGAGTTTGAGAACATCGTGATCCGCACTGCCGAGGATGGCACCCTGACCCGAATGCGCGATGTGGGCCGGGTCGAACTCGGGGCCGAGGACTACAGCAGCTTTTTGCGGTTCAACGGCAGAGAAGCAGTAGGGCTGGGGATCTCCCAGCTGCCGGGCAGCAATGCCCTCGATGTGGCGAATGCGGTGCGGGCCGAGCTAGAGCGGCTATCCCAGCGGTTTCCACCCGGCGTTCGCTATGATTTCGCCTTTGACTCGACCCAGTTTGTTCAGGCCTCGCTGAGTGAGGTTGTTATCACCCTATTCCAAGCCATTGTTCTGGTGATTCTGATTATTTTTCTATTTCTTCAGGACTGGCGTACTACTCTAATTCCAGTCGTCACCATTCCCGTCTCCCTGATTGGTACCTTTATCTTCGTCAAGGCGTTTGGGTTTTCGCTCAATACCCTCACCCTGTTTGGCATCACCCTGGCCACCGGCATGGTGGTGGATGACGCGATTGTGGTGGTGGAAGACATCAGCCGATTGATCCAGGAGGAGGAGTTGAGTCCCAGACGGGCTGCGATCGCCTCAATGCGTGAACTTTCGGGGGCGGTGGTGGCCACTTCGCTGGTGCTGATGGCCGTGTTCATTCCGGTTGCCTTCTTCCCCGGCACTACGGGTGCCATCTACCGCCAGTTTGCCCTGACGATTGCCTTCTCGATTGCCGTTTCTACCTTCTTGGCCCTGACGCTCACCCCTTCGCTGGCGGCCCTGCTGCTGCGGCGTGGTCAGACTCCGCCCCGCTGGCTCAACTGGCTGTTCAGTCGTTTCAATCGCGGCCTCGATTGGGTTCGCCACCGCTATTGCAGCCTGCTGTCGCGGCTGGTTCGCCTCAGAACCCTAGTGATCGGTCTATTTGTGCTGCTGCTGGGGGTAACCGTCTTTTTGTTTACCAGCGTCCCGACCGGCTTTTTGCCAGAAGAAGACCAGGGCTATTTCATCACGATTGTCCAGGCTCCGGACGGGGTTTCGCTCAACTACACCGAATCGGTGATGCAAAAGATCGAGGCCGAAATGGCTCAAGTCCCCGAGATTCGCACGGTGTTTGCAGTCGGCGGATTCAGCTTCGGCGGCAGCTCGGCCAATACGGGCCTGATTTTCTCTAGCCTGATTCCCTGGGACGAGCGCGGCAATTCAGACCAGACGGCTCAAGCGATCATTGGCCGTTTGCGCCAGCGGTTTGCGGCGATTCCCGAAGCCCGGATTTTGCCGAACAATCCACCCGCGATTCAGGGGCTCGGCTCCTTTGGCGGCTTCACCTTCCAACTCCAAGACCGGGGTTCTAGCGGCGACCTGAATGGGCTGGTGCAGGCCTTGGGACAGCTGTTGCAGCAAGCCAACCAGCGGCCCGAACTCCAGGCGGTTTACAGTACTTTCTCGGCCAACACGCCGCGCTACGATGTCGAAGTCAACCGGAGCGCCGCCAAAGCGCTGCAAGTCTCAATTGACGACATTTTGAACACCCTGGGAACCGCGATTGGCTCCCAATATGTCAACGACTTCACCCTAGAGCAGCGGAACTACCGCGTCTATGTCCAGGCCGACCAGCCCTTCCGCTCCCAGCCCCAGGATGTCGCCCAACTCTACGTGCGCTCGGCTACCGACCAGATGATTCCGCTGAGCAACTTAGTCAGCCTGACGCCCACGACCGGTGCCCCC
>JBJTUI010000017.1:0-5934 GCA_046080625.1 Elainella sp.
TGGCAACCACGGCAATTCTGGAAGAACCAAAAAAATACGACTCCGGCAATGGCAATGGAATACTGTGATCGCCCGATCTCAATGCTTGAATTGCTCACAACGCGAGGCTTTGCCTCCCTCATCCGTTAGGAGACCAGTGCCTGAATTTCTCCTGAATCTAGAGTTGCTTACAGCAATTTCCATTTCAGTCAGCTACAGGAGGGGGTGTGGGGGCGGTGCCCCCACGCAGGGGCTACGCCCCTGCCCCCCACTGTTAATCCGTGGTTGATTGATCTGAAAACCGCTGTAAGTTGGATTTGGCGATGCAGGAACAGCGGTACCACCTCCAGTTCTGCCGTTTCCGGCTGGAGCTGAACCTCTGAATCTGGACTGGACTAGGCAACTTGACCAGATAATCTAACCAGATTCCTTCAGGCTGATACCTACAGTCGCAGGAGACCAGATAGACTAAAAGGGGAAGTTCTGGATTAATTCGCCAGAAGGCCAGAAGGCCGACAGGCTATCGCAGCCCAGGGAAACACTCTAGGGGTGCTGGTGGTTCACGCAGTCTTTATTTTCGCTGTTCCCCTTGTCCTGGATAATTTCTTTTACTCACCTCGTCTTGTTGGTTTGAAGCTCTGTCCTAATGCCTGATTATCCCTGCCTCAGCTTGGCTGTTGCCCGATTAGCAGATTTTGACTCGCAGCAATATGTTGCTTGGGTTTTGCAGGCACCCTACCCAGGCGGCTACGTGCTGCACAACCGGCCCTGGACAGAACCGCTCGATCAAACCTGGCAGGCCTGGCAGAACTTTTTCCCGCTGCGAGGCGGACCAACGGTGCCGTTCATTTCCACGGCCTATACGCCGCCGCCCCTCTCTGCCTTCAGCATGGATACCAGCTCTCCCACGGAGGGCCAGCCGACCAGCTACACCGTGCGGATCATGCAGCAGCTGGGGGTGAATTTGTGGCAGTGGCTGTTTAACGGGCCGATTTTGAATAGTTTTAACCAGAGCCAGGGCATTGCGATTGGCCAGAAAAGCCCCCTGCGACTGCGGTTAGAGATCCGCGACCCCGACCTGATTGCCCTGCCCTGGGAGATCATGCAGCCCCAGCCAGGTCGGCAGCCGATCTCGGTGAGCAGCCAGCAAAAAATTTTGTTTAGCCGCACCACTAACGAAGTCGATTCCCTGCCGCCCCAGCGCTCTGAGCAGTTTTTGCGGGTGCTGCTGGTCTTGGGCCACAACCCGGAAGCCCCCCCGGTCGCCCATGCCTTTGTGGGTGCAAATCAGCTCGATCTGGAACAGGAGGCCGCCACCCTCTCCCGCCTGTTGGAAAGCGCTGGTGAAGTCGACCTCTACAGCAGCGGGGTCACGCCAGTAGTCTGCCAGGTCAAAACCCTGATTGAACCGACGCCCGCCGAGCTGGTAAATGCCCTGGCTACCGGCGTCTACAATGTCTTGTTCTACTCGGGACATGGTGTACCGGCCCCCGATGGCGGTCTGCTGATGTTGGCCCCCGACGCCGCCATCAACGGCACCGAATTGGCCCAGGTGCTGGTGCGTCATCAGGTGAAGCTAGCCGTGTTTAACGCCTGCTGGGGAGCCCAGCCTGACCAGCGAGACGGCAAAGCCATCCCCCGCAGCAGTCTGGCCGAGGTGTTGATCCACCATGGTGTACCCGCCGTGCTGGGCATGCGCGACTCCATCACCGACCAGGAAGCCCTCAGCTTCATCCAGGTGTTTGCCCAACAGCTGGCTCGCCGCACGCCAATTGACGAAGCCGTGGCGATCGCTCGGCAGAACCTGCTGACGCTCTACCGCTTCAATCAGCCCGCCTGGACGCTGCCCGTGCTCTACATGCATCCCGAGTTCGACGGCGAGCTGATCAAACCCTACACCGAGGGCGTCACCGAAATTCCCGATCAGGCCCTGGGCTGGTATGGTCGGCAGAGTACCCAGGCCTACCTGCGCTCGCTGGCTGCTCCGCCCCAGGTCTGGTCGCTCCGAGGTGGGATCATGCGGGTGGGGCGAGGCGATAGCAACGATGTCGTGCTGCAACAGCCCTACGTATCCCGCGAACATGCCGAGATTTTCTATCGCGATTCTGCCTCGGTGGATGACCCGGAGCCCATCTACCTGCTGCGGGATCGGTCGCGCTGCGGCACCTGGATTTCTAGCCCCACCAGTCCAACCCAGTGGGTGCGGGTACACAATCGCGAGGTGCCCCTCTTCTCCAATACCCAGCTAAAATTTGGCGACCCGTCCAGCCAAACCCTGGAGTTTGTAATCGATGCGGCGTCGGTCTAACTGGCGACCTGCTGGCTAGCGCCATTTGCTGAATCAACGGGTGAACTCAACCCATCGGGCTAGTTAAATCGGGCAGAAGTTCAGCCCCACCTCAAGAAGTTCTAAAATTAGCAGACAACCTGTGCGGAACAGGCGATGGTTTAGATGTAGTGACCCATGTCAAGCGATGCATAAGCAAAGCGCCAATCAAACACAAACCATGTCACGGACTGTTTCGCAAGACGCCCTAGGATTCCTAGCAACCAGCATTGTGGCCCAAGGCTAGCGCCGAGTCCCTGCTGAAATCACCCCGTCTGTGACTGAACAGCCGAAATTTAGGAGTACACCATGACGCACAACGCCAACCGCCCTTCCGCATTTCCGTTTCAGGCCCAGGCCGAGCTCGAACTGCTCCAGCTGATGCTGCAAGATGACGAACCCTTGATGTATCCCTGGAATCCAGCGGCCCCAGAAGCAGAAGCCTATTTTGAGGCGCTGGAACAGGAAGTGCTCCAGGTGGGTTGGACCTCGGAAGACTTTGTGGGTTCAGGACAGGTGCTCGCAACTGCGCTCAACCAGGCCTGGGCAGAATTTGATGCCGGTGTGTCCGCTACCAGCCCGGTAGCCAGCGCTATGGCATTGCGCCAGTTTGCCGCCCAGGTGCCCCAACAGCTGTTGGATACGATTGCGCAGCGGGCTCAGCAGCTGGTCAAGACTAACCTCTCCCTGGCCGACCAGATGGTGCAATGTGTCCAGGCCTGTTTACCCAACTGGGCCGAAGAAGACCTACAGGTTCTGGCCCGCCCCTACGCCTTTGCCATGCGGGGAGCCGACACGGAAATGGTGGAGTCTGCCTTGCGCTCCATGCGCTGTGCCGCCTGGGCCGACCTGTCAGGCATTGAGCAAGCCCGCCTCAGCCTCGCCATTGCCCGCTATGCCCTGGCCCAAATGCCCGCTGATGGCAGTGAAACCAGCCAGTAGTCTTCAGGTCTGCTTTACTTAGCCCCTTTACTTAGGCCCCGCCATCCAGCATCAACGCAGTTGGGTAAAACGAGTCGCAAAGTTTTTACTGCGGTTGGGTGACAGCAGACGAGCTTTGAGAATTGCCGCAGTCAGGAACGCATAGGACACAACTCCAACCACAGCCAGCGCCAGCGGATTCACTAGCCCCATCGTATTCCACAGCGCGTGGAGCGAGGCCGCCGTCAGATAGCCCACCGCCAGAATTCGCCAGCGTTCCGAGGATTTCAGGACGCTGAGGCCAATAAAATAGCCCAGGTAGCCGCTGTAGGCCATGTGGCCAGAGATTGAACCCAGAATTCGAGGAATCAGGAGCTGGAGCCCCAAAAGCTCCCGATAGCCCACGCCAGCCTGAAGCGTCACATCGCTGATCACGCCCGGCACATATTGGCCCAGGGTTTCCAGCAGCGTAAACCCAATCGCCGAAGCGGTTCCTAACAAAATCCCGTCGAGCGGTTCCCATACCCCCACCTGCTCGCGGTAGGGCGACCGCAGCTTCGTACCCAGCCAGTAGGCCAGCAGAATCGGAATTGCCTTCAGCAGTTCTTCCATCAGCCCTGCCCCAAAAAACATCTGCACCAGGGTGGGCAGAAACCCTGCCGAGCTATCTTCTGGAATTGCGCCTGGCAGCAGCCCACGAAACACCCAGGAAAACAGCGACAGCACTGGACTCATTAGCAGCAGGATCGTCACTAGCCCCGATCCCAGCAGCAGCCACCAGGGTTTTTGCTTGCCGCAGAGCTGGTAGACCAGATAGTAGGCGATTCCGGCGATGTAGGCCGAGAGCAGCCAGTTGAAGAAATCCGGGTTGCCGACCGAGACAAACATCAGTACGACAAACGACACCGTCACCACCCCAGGCAGCAGGTAGGCTTTGCGGGTCAGGTCGCGCCCGGTAGAGAGAATCGGAAACAGCTGGCTCAGGGTGACAGCCTCGGAGTTGGCTTCTGGATTAGCTTCTCGGGAGCGCGAGGCGGAAACCAGGTCTGGTTCGGTGATCAGGGGCAGCGAGGGGATGGTATGGGTTACACCGCGCAGCTCAAACACAAATTTGGGGCCGGTTTGGGACAGGGCAATCAGGTCGCCCGGCTTCAGGTGCCGACAGCCGTGCAGCCGTTCTCCGTTGACAAACGTCCCGTTCGCGCTCTGCAGGTCACAGATTTGCCAGCCCGAGGGCGAGGAGGCCAGCGGGCTAATGCGGGTATGCTGACGCGACACGGAGCCGTAGAGCTTGGAGTCCAGCACAATCTGGCAACGCGGATCCCGCCCGATTACTACAGAAACGGGGGCCACCAGTGGATAGGCCGCGAGGGACGACTCTTGAGGAGAAGAGGCAATCCGCCGCAGCGAGGCTGTACAGGGGGGAGAACCGGTCATCGATTGGGATGCCGCAGAAGGAAGGGCCGTAAATCACTGATTGGCTCTGGCATCCTGCACTGCCGCGTAGAAAAAGATCCCGGTCAGGGGAATCGCCAAAGCCAAAATGACGCCTGTTACTAAATTGCCGAGCTGGGGCTGACCGGAGGAAAGCTCAAAGATGGAACCGACTGCGGCAATTGCCGCAACACAGGAACCAGCTAACAACACACCACTTTTTGGAGTCACCTGCGGTTTTACCTCGTTGAAAAACTTTTAGTTAAGGGTTCTGTCTTTATAGCTATGGAACCATAAAAAGGGCCGTCTTACTACAGCCCGCCTCCAGTTCCGCCGCTGACCCACAGCGCGCAACTCCTGATTGGGTTAGAGCCCTGTCCGATGAGTCTTTAGAGCAGGGCAGCCCTAAGCAGCCCCAAAATCGCTGACGCTATCTGACAGACAAAAGTTGCTGTGCCGTCAGCTGCTCGGCTTGCTTGCCCTGTCCACTGCTCTATTGACCTGGGCAGACCTGTGCCCTTTTGGCTCCGCTGATTCTGCTGGCTGGGGGCTTCTGGGGCTTCAGCGCCTCTCAACAAACGCAGTCCAATCGGCCCACCCAACCGGCTTACTAAACGGGCTTGACGCTATTGACCGCAAACCCGTGCTTGGTCAACTCCTGGTTACGCGACAGGGTGTTCTCGACCCGATCGACAAACATGACGCCGTTCAGATGATCAATCTCGTGCTGGATGACGCGGGCCACCAGACCATCGGCCTCGATTTTCTGGGGACGGCCCTGCTCGTCCTTAAACGACACTTCGATCACTTCGGGGCGGGTGACATCCAGAAACACCTTGGGAATGCTAAGGCAGCCTTCCTGAATCACGCATAGATTGCCGCCAGTTTTAGTAATCACCGGATTGATTAACACCAGCGGCGGGATTTCCGGCTTGTCCAGCTCGCAGTCAACCACAATAATTTGTTTGTTGACGCCCACCTGGGGCGCGGCCAGCCCAATTCCATCCTCGCTATACATGGTTTGCAGCATTTGCCGCACCAGCAGCCGCACTTCATCGTCAATTTTCGTGACTCGCTTGGCGGGTTGCCGCAGCACGCGATCGCCCAAATAATGGAGCTCTAGGGGCGGCTTGGCTAATTTCTTCTTCTCAACTAAAACTTGAGCCGTCATGATTTCGCAGTAATTTACAGAGAATTTGCTGAGTGTTCCTGGATCCATCTTAATGAATCATAACCTTTTCGATCTGAGAAAGTCGCGCTGCCACCTGGCGCAG
>JBJTUI010000018.1:0-6715 GCA_046080625.1 Elainella sp.
TGGGAGTGGCGGTCTGGTCGGGGGAGGATGGGGTCGTCACGGTACTGCTCCAATCAGGTTTTCTTCCCAGCGACGAGGTTCGGCGGCGCGCCGGATATCTCGCCAGATTGCTGTAGCAGCTAATGTACCATCTGCAACCGCGATTGAAACTTGATTTAGACCTTCTTTAAGGTCGCCCACGGCAAACAGGCGCGGGTGCGAGGTGCGGCACATGCTGTCAGTCACAAGATTGCCACCTTTCCACTGTAAGTCAAGCTCCTGTAAATATTCGTTATGGAAATGGGAACCCATTGAGACCAGGCCGGTTTCCAGGGGCACCTGGGAGCCGTCTATGAGCTCGACGCCGGACATTTCATGGTCTTGGCCCAGGAGTTGCTTGACGGGGGTTTCAACCAGCGGGTAGCCATGCTCGCGCAGCTTTTGCCGCATCTCGTCGCCGACCGGCACCGCCCCATTCGTAAACACGGTGATGTAGGGCGTGAACCAGTTGAGCACAAAGGCCGTGTTGATTGCCCCCTCGCTGCCGACAAACAGACCACAGCGCTTGTCGATCATTTCGTAGCCATCGCAAATCAGGCAAACGTGCAGGTTGTAGCCCGCGTAGTCAAACACGTTCTGCATGTTTTCCAGGTGGGGCAGGTTGTCGATGATGCCGCTGGCTGCAATCACATATTTGGCGCGGAATACGGGATAGATGCTGTCCTGCTTGCCCACCTTCACCTTCACCGCAAAGCTGTCGCCCTCGTCGCGCACGGTTTCGACATAGCCGCGCAGGTAGTCGGCCCCCAGAGCCAGACTGTGTTCCTGCCCCTGCTTCAGCAAATCGCGTCCGGGCGTTTCGGGCCTCAGCCCTAAATAGTTGCGCAGCTCCTGCATCCAGAACGAGCGGCCCCGTCCCTTTTCGATCACCAGACAGGAGAGCCGGTAGCGCTGGAGGTAGATGGCTGCCGATAGACCGCCTGCCCCGCCGCCGACGATAATCACGTCGTAAACATGGTCAAGCCGCTGATCCAGATTTTGTTTGGCAAGTTTCATAGCACGCTTAGCCAGGGATTGTTCTTTCTATTATGAAAGACTGGCCTGTTCTCGGCTGAAGCGGGTGAAGATTTACTACTGGGAATCTGCCAGAGCCAGATTAGTCTCAAATTGGCCTCAAACAAAATCCCCCCACCCGCGGGCGAGGGGATTCGGTCAAATAGCAGGTTGTCAGGGGCGCTATTCGTCTGCGGCGGCAGCAGCCGTCTCTTCTGGCTTGATAGTCAGGAAGCGGATCACGTCATCGCTCAGCCGCATTGCCTTTTCCAGAACCGCGACTGCGGTGCCGGGAGCGCTGTAGTTCATTTGAACGTAAACGCCCTCGCGCTGTTTCTTGATTTCGTAGGCCAGACGCCGCTTGCCCCGGTGCTGGGTGTCCAGATCCGAGACGCCCTGTTCGCGCAGCAGGCTCTGGTAGCGTTCGATCGCCCGATCAACAAGCTCGTCGCCCAAATCGGGGCGAAGAATATACATGGTTTCGTACTGTGGCATGGAGGTCTCCTTATGGACGTAAGGCTTCCGCAGGCTGGGCCAATTTTGCGCCGCGCACTCGGGTAGAATGGCTCTCAAACAGCAGGAAAAACAGGAGTGCTGTCTGTCTCTTAGCTGTCTGTCTCTTGGCTGTCGGTGGCCGCAGACTGTAAGTAGAAGCAAGGGATTACAATCATAGATCAGAATAGACCCCATCGACTATGGCGCAGCGCTTTGTCCGTGTTCAAACCCCATCGGGACAGCTCCACTACGGTTTACTCCATCTGGACCGGCGGGTACAGCTGTTAGACGCCCCACCCTGGCTGCAAGGGCAGCCCACCGAGCAGGAGCTGGCTGCTGACGAATACCAGCTTTTGGCCCCCTGCGCCCCCTCCAAAATTGTGGCCGTGGGCAAAAACTACCTGAAACATGCGATTGAAATGGGAGGTGAAGTGCCGGTCGAGCCGCTGCTGTTTTTGAAGCCCTCCACCAGCGTCACGGCTCCCCACGCCCCGATCTACTACCCGGCCCAGTCGCAGCAGGTAGACTACGAGGGCGAGCTGGCCCTGGTGATTGGCGAGCGCTGTGTGGACTGCACCTCCGAACAGGCCCGCAGCAAAATCTGGGGCTACACGATTGCCAACGATGTCACGGCCCGCGATCTGCAAAACAAAGACGCGCAGTGGACGCGCGCCAAGGGGTTTGATTCGTTTTGTCCGCTCGGCCCCTGGGTGGTGCGGGAAATCAGCGCTGGCGCTCTGCTTCAAACCTTTCTTAACGGTGAAGCGACGCCCGTCCAGTCGGAGGTGATCAGCGACATGATTTTCTCGCCGGAGGTGCTGGTGGCCTACATCAGCCAGGTTATGACGCTGCTGCCGGGAGACGTGGTGTTGACCGGAACGCCCGCAGGCGTCGGCCCCCTCCAGCCCGGTGACCAGGTGCGGATTGAAATTGAAGGAATCGGCAGTCTGGAGAATCCGGTCGTGGTGCGGCCTGTTCCTGAACGACCAACGCCCGAAAAGCAGAGCTTAGCCTAGGGCTTGTGATCAATTCAGTCAGAAACCTTAAGGACTCAGCAGAGCCAGGCCCGCCTTAACAAACCAAGCTAGGGGCTGAAGTCCATGATTGCGCTCAGCAGGTATTGATCACAGCCCTAGCACCTAGTGCACCTGCCTCTAGCGCACCTGCATATAAACCGCATCCGACAGGGTCGGAATCTCGGCATAGCGGCCCAGAGCCGACTGAACGACCGAATAGACCACCGCAGCAATGGTGCCTAGGAAAACGACGTTAGACAGGGTTTCCATAATCAGCCCCCCCTGAAGCGCAGGCTGGAGAATGTATTGAAACACCAGCTGGCAGAGGAACAGCACGATCATCAGCAGAATTGCCTGCATGGCGTTGAAGCGAATGAAATGGCTGACCCGTTCATTGCGCACGACCAGCAAAAACAGCATGAAAAAGATGATCAGGCTGGCAAAAGGAAATCTGTAAATGGCCATCAGCGGCTGGAGGGGAATCAGGATCGGCGTCAGGGCCGGAAACTGATTGAAGAAGGGAGCCGCAAAGCTGAGGCCATCCAGCACGGGCAGCAGGTAGGGCAGGCAAGCAAACAGCCGCTCTTGGGGGGTTGTAGAACCGCGCCAGGTCATGTTGCACTCTCCAGAACCAAGGTCGAATAGCGATTAAGCCTAGAATAGCGCAATCCTTGTGAATCCGGGCTGAGCCGCAATCTGATTGTGAGTATAGGCTACCGCGACGGTTGCCAATTATCTGCCCGATATATCCTGCTCAAAACACCTGCTCAAAACATCTGCCCGAACTGACTGTCCGCCCCAAAGACTCCGAGCGGCTCGGGCAAGCTGTCTCTAGCCCCATCGCCCCAAATCTGGAAGCAGAAATCGGGAGTTGCGACTGGTGAGTACAACGGGTGAGCTAATTAATCTGGGCGATGCGAAAGCCCATCTGACATTCGTACTGGTCGGGCTGCTCTTGATCCGCTTTACGGAGGGCGCGCCCACAGCGCAACTCACCCTGCCGCCAGCGGGGTTGACCGCTCTGATCGGCGAGCAGGCAGGTCGGGCAAATTTGCTCGGTGGCAAGCAACTGGTTGTCCATCAACACTACCAACATAGGACACCTCCAGCGTTCGGAGAAACTCCGCTAGATTTCAATTCTAGAGCAGAGATTTGAAGGATTCGGGAAATTGATCGATAGCTTAATACACAGCACCAGAGGCAGGAGAATCAATAGAGAAAAGGCTATTGAATGAGAGAGCAAGCTTGATGCTATGGTTTCGGGATCGCCTTCGCATCTCAGGTTTCACATCTGGGTTTAGGGTACCCCGCGCTGGCGCTGGAACTACTGCCCAGCCTGAGCATAGCCCGATTCCCCCAATCCCGACGTATCAGCGGTATCAATCTGGGATCAATATCTTGGAATCAATTTTCAGATCGGGGATCAGACGGGGTCAGTCTGGTTGCGTTTGGCCAGCAGTTGATCGAGCGAATCAATCAGGATGTCCACCTGCTGGAGTTCTGGGGCAACGTCTACATCTGCTAAACGAGAGGCTTGCAGCAGCTTGAGCCAGTAGCGGGTTTCTCGGGCCTGTTTGGCTGCGGTCAACAATCCAGCGCGGCGGCTGAAGCGATGATCTGGGCTGCTCTGTTCAGCGATTGCTGAAAGTTCTGCTGTTGAGAGTTTTGAGAGTTCTGGGGGGGTGAGGGCTGCCTCAACCGTAGCGCCGATCCGGGTGCCGCTTTTCAACAGCTGACTAGAGAGAATAAATTCTTGCCTCGCCTGTAGTTTTTTATACAGCCGAATCATGGTGAGGGCAAATTCAAAGCTCTGTTTTTGGACTAGACTCTCATCCATGCGGCCTCAGCAAGCGGTAGATAAGGCGTTGGGAAGCCGCTGTTTTGAAAGTTTGCCGAACGCCTGATCTAAATCAAGCGGCCTCCCCATCGTAATTACTAGGAGTTAAGGGAAATGGTGTGAACCCAGTCCTGGTAGGCAGGCTCGCGGTTTTCGGTGATGGCGGCCAGCTTCTCCTTGAGGCGCATCGTAATCGGACGCTCGGTAGACAGTTCATAGTTCTCGATCTTGCGCACCGGGGTGATTTTGGCCGCCGTTCCGCTGAGGAACACCTCCTCGGAGATGAAGAGCTCTGACTTATCAACGGGCCGTTCGACTACCGGGATGCCGAGGTCGCGAGCCAGAGTCAGGATGCTGTCGCGGGTGATGCCTTCCAAAATGTCCTGTTCGGGGCCGGGGGTGATCAGCTGGCCGCGCCGTACCATAAAAATATTCATGCCGGAGGCTTCACAGACCTTGCCCTGGGAGTTGAGCAAAATCGCCTCGTCAAACCCGGACTCGACCGCTTCGGTTTTGGCCAGGGAAGAGGTAATGTAAGCGCCGCTAATTTTGCCGCGCAGGGGCAGACTGCGGTCTTCCTGCCGATGCCAGGAGCTAATCCGGCAGCTGACGCCCTCGGGCGAGAGGTAGTCGCCCAGCTCTAGCCCGTAGACGAAAAAGTCTTTTTCAATGTTGTGCAGGCGGGGCGCAATGCCCAGATCGGAAGTGTAGACAAAAGGCCGAATATAAAAGGAGCTGGTGGGCTGGTTCTTTTTGACGAAATCAACAATTACCTGATAGATCTTTTCGGCAGGCAGATCAAAATGCAAAAACCGGGCGCTGTCGCTGAGGCGTTGACAGTGGCGGTCGAGGCGAAACAGCAGGATTTCGCCGGGATTTTGGGGATTGGGAATGCCGCGCAGCCCGCCAAAGGCTCCGGTTCCGTAGTGCAGAGCATGGGTGGCAATTGAGACCTTGGCTTGATCAAAGGGCAGAAACTGGTTTTGGAAGTAGGCGATCGGCAGAAAATTATGCATAGTCATCGACCTCTGTACAGGCTGGATTGGGCGGGCGAGATTGGGCGGGCGAAATTATACGGCAGTGGAGTCGGGTGGATGAGGCAGGACTCGGCCTGAAATCTAACCGAGCAGCCTGAATTTCTAGCATTATCACATAGGTTTACCAGGCTCGATGCGAGGCTCTATTATACGTCCGCCCTAGGACCAATGGGCTGCGGTTGCCCTCAAACGTTACCCAATCCCCCTAATGCCGCCTGGTTTTGTAAGGAGCTGCTGGCCAGCAGCAAAAACAAAATCCCCGGTACCAGAGCCGTGATCGCCACCGCCGCAATCAGCCCGTTGTTGCCGCCC
The DNA here is from genome assembly GCA_046080625.1 of Elainella sp. GTDB lineage: Bacteria > Cyanobacteriota > Cyanobacteriia > Elainellales > Elainellaceae > Elainella. The sequence goes on from JBJTUI010000018.1 coordinate 5,730, forward strand.
TGCAAGAGCGTGAACAAGACCATCGGTAGGGTGAACACTCGCCCCGCTCCCACAAAAAAGGTGAGTAAAAACTCGTTCCAGGAGATCAAAAAGGCAAACAGCGCCCCCACAGCCACACCGGGCAGAATCAGCGGCAGTGTCACCTGGCTGAAGGTTTGCCATGGCGAAGCGCCCAGGGTGCGGGCCTGGAGGTCGTAGTTGGTGTCGTAGTTGGCGAAGACGCTAGCCAGCACCAGGGTCATGTAGGGCACGGTGGGCATCAAATGCACCAGAATCACACCCAGCAGGGTACCGTTCAGCCCCAGCCGAATCAGCAAAAACTGAATGCCCATCAGGGTGGCCAACGGCGAGACGATGATCGGGGCCAGCAGCAGTAGCTTCAGCAGCCCTTTACCAGCGAATTCCAGGGTTCCCATGGCTTTCCCTGCCGGGAGCCCCACCAGCAGCGACAGGCCAGTTGTGATCAGGCCAATCACCAGACTCTGGACCAGCCCTTCGCCCACGCGGGAGCCAGCTGAAAAAATTTCGTTCCAATGTTGCAGGGTCCACTGATTTGGCACTAGCTGTGGGAAAAACCAGCCCTGAGCAAATGACCAGATCAGGATCGGGAGAAACGGCAGGAAGAACGCTGCGATGATCAGCAGAATCAGGAGGTTGCGCAGGGGAATAGTTTGGGGCATGGAGCGGTTGACGGGACGCTGAACAACATTTTTTATAGCGCTACGCACTTAGCTTAGGACAGAAGGGGGTATGGGGGCGAAGTCCCCCGGCTTAACCGTTCGGCTGAGCGCTCACGTCGAAGCCCTGCACCCCGTCCTAACTAAAAAGACTGTAGCTATTAATAAAGAGACTTCCAAGTAATGATTGATCCTATAATACTGGCAAGAGAACCTTAATCTATCTAACCAAGGTTATTCCCCATGCCGGAACTGAACAACGAACTCAAAGCGCTCTACATCAAAACTGCCCAAAAGCTCAAAGGCACT
>JBJTUI010000019.1:0-2781 GCA_046080625.1 Elainella sp.
TGTGTTTATCTCCTACGGTTTGGTTCAAGCCACCGTGGGAGTTACTTTACCTGCGCTCCGGAACTCCGGGAACGCTCAAAGCTGGTCAAGTCGCACTGGTAGAACCAGTGGCTTACCTTCTGAGCTACTGACAAGTTAGGCTGAAGAAACTGGCAGCTTGAAACATTCACGTTCATGGTCAGATGATCGGTGCCAAACCTCTGGTGCCACTGCCGCAGCTGCTGGCAGGCTTCCTGGAGCACCCAATGGCCAATCGGCCCGATCAGCCCGGTCTCTTCCGCAATCGGAATAAACTCCAGGGGCGAAACCAAACCGCGCTCTGGATGCCGCCAGCGCACCAGCGCCTCAAATCCGACAATTTTTTGGGTAGGAATCGAGACAATCGGCTGGTAGCAGAGCTGGAACTGGGAGCGCTGCATCAGCAGCTCTTCGACGGCTCGCCGCAGGTCAATCTCCAGTTGGAGTCGCGCCACGGTCTGGGTATGCATCGTATGTTCAAAGATTACCGAGCGTTCGCGCCCCAGCGACTTAGCGCGATACATGGCCGTATCGGCGTCCCGCAGCAGTTCTTCGGCATAGCCATAGTGGTTGGCAACGTGGGCAATGCCAATACTGACGGAGGCAAAGATTTCGTGATCCTGCAGTTTGAGCGGCGTAGCGAGGGCTGTCTGAAGCCGATGGGCCAGGGCCAGAGCATCGCCTGCCGCCTCCAGCTCCAGCAAAATCGCAAACTCGTCGCCGCCCAGCCGGGCAAAGGTCTCGTTTGGCCCCAAACAGCTTTGGAGCCGTCGCGCCAGTTCAACCAACAGCTGATCGCCAACCGTATGGCCCAGGCTGTCGTTGATCAATTTGAATTGATCGACATCTAAAAACAGCACGGCAAAGCGGGAGCGCTGCTGCATCGGCAGACGAAACAAATTTTGCAGCTTTTCTAGAAACAGCGTGCGGTTGGGTAGCCCGGTTAAGGCGTCATAGCGGGCCTGTTGCTTGAGTTGCTCCGCTGCCCGGTATCCCTCTACCGCGATGCTGGCCAGATGGGTCGCTGTCCGCATCATTTCGAGGTGGTAGGCCGTGGGTTCGCAGGGAATGGCATGGGAGAGGGCAAAGGTGCCCAAAACTTCGCCAGACTGGGAGCAAAAGGGCAGCGACCAGCAGGCATAAATGTTGTGCTGTAGGGCAAAATCGCGGCAGCTGGCCCAAACCGGGTCTGTGGCAACATCGCTGACAAACACCGCCTCGCCCCGATAGGCCGCCGTGCCGCAAGAGCCTGTGCCCTCCCCGATCATCAAACCGTCTAGCGCCTCAGACACTTCCTGAGAGAAGCTAGGGGCAGCCCCAGCCCGCATTCTCCCCGCATCCCGATCCAGCAGCAGCAGGGAGCAGAGGGCACCGGGCGACTGTTGCTCAATCAGCAGGCAGAGTTCCTCAAATACGGACTGTAGCTCGGAACCCGCTGCAATGCTCTCCAGAATATGGGTTTGGGTTTGCAGCAGCGCCTCGGACCGCTTCCGCTCAATCGCGGTGGCCAGCACATGGGTGACGACTTGCAGAAAGTGAATATCGTCTGCCGTGAAGTCATGGGGTTCGGTGGCGTAGGCGCAGAGCAGCCCCAGGGGTTTCGTTTGGCCCGGAATCAGGACCCGAATACTGCTGACGCAGTCGGTCGGCAGCCAAGCAGGGTGGCTAGGCTCCTGGGCCTGAAGCTGGGAATGCCAGGAAAACTGATTGACCGCAACCAACTCTCCGGTGGGCAGTAGCTCGAATAGCTCCTGTAGTTTAAATGTGTTTGCTGACTCCCAGCCAATACTGGCTACAGCCTGGAGGGTATGGCCATCTGAGAGAGTTTGCCAGACTTGACTATAGGGCAGCTGCAGAACTTGCCGCACTAAACCTACGGCGGTCTGGAACAGAGCTGGTAAATCAGCCCCCGAAAGCGCCTGCTGCCCCAGCACCGTCAGGGCAGCCTGACGCTCGGCCTGCATTAAGATATCTGTAGAATAGGTCGGTCTGCCGTAGGAAGGCAGGCCATAGGCACCGTGGGTCAATGGATCAGGTGAATAGGTTGAGGAAGGTTGGAAGGGGATCATAGGTCAGTACTGAGGTCCTATAGTCAGACGCACACTAGCTATCACAACTGCGGGTGATTACGGTCAGATCATGATTGATTTCTCATTATTGAGATGCAACATGAACCGACTGCAAGCGTGTTCATACGGACACAGATGAAGAATGATTAACTCCCCTTTAGAGAAACTACCCCCAGTCCTCGGCTAGAAACCATCGCCATGATGTAGATCACACTTTAGAAGATCACACTTCAAAAGCAGTGATTTTGGACATCGTCTAACCGTAGACCTGAGAAAATAAATCAGCTATTCTAGGCCTTTATTCCAGCCTCTCAGCTCACTTTATAGTAGAGATCTTGCAAGCAGCTAGAGCTAAATACAGCAAGCATTTTTACAGCAGTTTTCAGATCAATAAACCATGGCTTAACCACGGCTTAACAGTGGGGTTCAGGGACTACGCCCCTGCTGGCACCGCCCCCACAGCCCCTCCTTTAGCTAACTGAAATGAAAATCGCTGTAATACCAATTTTCTATGAGCCTGCATAGTAAAGAGGGGTGTGGGGACTCCGCCCCCACAAGAGGGCGCAGCCCCCTTGACCCCCATTTATTCTGTGCAGCTTCAAAAAGAATTGGTATAGGAGCTGAAGGAGCGCAGGGGCAAAGCCTCCACACCCCCTTTCACAATCTATCTGTGAACGCTGTAGATATTCTATAG
>JBJTUI010000020.1:0-5540 GCA_046080625.1 Elainella sp.
AATCCGGTATGTTTTGGTCGAAGCGGGGCGCGCAGGCGGTGATGGCTTTACGAGCTTGTTACCTGAGTCGTTCCAGTCGTTGGCGCGATTTCTGGTACAAACACCCCTCTCCCGCTTGACCGCCCTTTTTTTCGTTCACCCTTGGTCATACCAATTTTCTGGATTAATTAATCAGTCCAAATTTAGAAGGGTGCTGTAAGCTATTTCTGTCTAAACTCAGATCGAGTTGCCTTGAGATCGGTTGCTAGCATGCGCGTCAAATCCTTTGTTCTTCCTGAGCCCAGATCTAGCCGCAGACAGCGCTCGTTTTTTCGCCGCCTGCTGCGATTTTGGAGCAGTTTAGTGGCCGGGTTGTTTGTGCTCCTGCTGTGCGGCTTTGGCTATCGTCAGGTAGAAGGACTGTGGTTTCGGCCCCAGGCGGTGTTAGTTCTGGGAGGGGCAACCGAGCGTGAACAGTTTGCGGCAGAGTTTGCCAAACGGCATCCCCAGCTGCCGGTCTGGGTTTCCTCGGGCAGCAACCCCGAATATGCCGAGTGGCTATTTTCCACCGCCGGAATCGACCCGAGGCGCGTACATCTGGACTACCAGGCCGTCGATACGGTGACGAACTTCACCACCCTGGCCGATGCCTTCAAATCCCAGAACATTCGCAGCGTCTATCTGATTACCTCTGACTACCACATGCGTCGAGCCCAGGTGATTGGCGAGATTGTTCTAGGCAGTCGCGGCATCGATCTGAAGCCGATTGCCGTACCGTCCGACCAAACCCCCGAGCCGCTGAAGAAAGTGGTGCGAGACGCCGCCAGAGCCGTGCTGTGGGTGGTGACGGGTGAAACGGGTTCCCAGCTTGCCAGACGGTTCAGGTAGAACTCAGGTAGAGCCTGAAGACTCCACAAACGCTTTTAGATTCGCCAGCAGCAAGTCCCAGACCTGGAGCATCTGGAGGTACATTGCCTCAGACTGCAAGTTTTGCTGTTCCAGTTTCAGGCGGGTGCCAAAGTCGGCGGGTTCGAGGCCATAGCAGATCGTTAGATGGTTTTCGGGCAGGCGCTCCGTACCGTGGTTATCGCTCCAATAGCGGTACTGGAACTGCTGGTTGGGCAAAAGAACTTCGATTGTGCCGTAGTCTGTGAAGTCTTGGTCGCCGCTGCGGCCTTTGAGCAAAATTTCCCCGCCTGGCTGCCAGGTCGAACTAACTTCTGTGAGCGGATAGTACTGCACAATCTTGTCCGAGCTGGTTAGTGCTTCAAACACTGCTGCGGGCGAGGCATTCAGCCACAGCTTTTTTGTGATTGCAAACATTGCCATGATTTCTAGAAGACTTGATCCGGGACAGGCTCCATTCTAGAGATTTTGCGATATCGTCTAGGGCACAGGCTATTTCTGGGCGGCTGCGTTCAGCCGGTAACGTTCAGCCAGCTCTACAGGTCGTTGAAGAAATAATGGGTGCAGCTCCCGTAGTTGGTTTTTATCCGAGAAAATAATACAAAAGTACTATTTAACCTGTTCATTTTGTGTAGGATCAGTCACTATGGAAGAGAGCGAAATCCTTGCCTAGTCTGGATTTTGCTTTAGTGAAAGACTTTTGTAATCCCCACCGAGCCAGGGCATGATCAACCTCAACTCCGCTCCGCCCGATCGCTGCTGTAATTCCGCTTCTAGCCCAGAGGCAGACCTGCTGGATGAGGCCAGTCTGGAGACAGTTTTGCTGATGCTGGAGGTGATTGACTGCATCGCCGATCTGGCCCTGCTCGAAACCCTGACGCCCAATCAAAAGCGCCAAGTTTGGGACGCAACTCCTCCTGTAACCCGGCTTCGACTCAAACAGCTGCGCTCCAGTGCCGTTGTGCAACCGGAAGGCTCATCGGCGCGGCAACCAACCGGCGGCCTCTCCCCCTCCGTACATCGCTCCTACACCACGCCCCTGCTGGAAGCAACCGAGCTGATGGCGGCCAGCCTGCTCCCGGACGACGAGCCTGCCGAAACCAATCAGGAAGAAACGGCGGCCATCGATTTGGAAAGCCAGCGCGAAGAAATCGACCTGATGCTCCAGGAACCGCTGGACCTGACCGCTCAGCCTACGGTTCACCTGGGCGACTGGGTGGTGCTACACGCCCAGCCCAAGCTCAGCAAGGCCGAAATGCTGGCAATTTGGCAGGTGATCGAGGTGCAGGGCAACTACGCCCGCATCGCCACCCAACCCCTGGGCAGCCGCGTCTATCCCATGAGCCGCCTCTCGATCTATCCCAAGCCAGCCGGGCTGGAGGCCAGTTCGAGCCCAGCCGCCGCAGAATTGGCGGACGACGCAGAGCCAGACTTCGAGCCAGATTTCTAGGTCGAAACCTCAGTCAGATTTGGGATATTAGGGTTTGGGATATTGGGGTTGCGGTCGGGCTGGGGCGGCGAGTTGGGCTGGGGCGTTTGGGGCTGGCGAGGACCAGGCCACCCATAAGAGTCACCGGGATAGGAGTCCTGTGGGCCATTGGGAGCCGGGTTGCCATATTCGGGGTTGGGGTAGCCAGGGTTGGAGTAGCCAGGAGCGGGCATCGGGTAGGGCGGGTAGGACTCGGGGAATCCGTAGGCTTCCGGGTAAGGAGCATAGCCGTAGGGGGCCGGGTAGGGCGGAAACGGCTGGCCGTAGTCTTCGGGGAAAACCGGCTCGCTGTAGGGAGGCGCGTAGGGGTCGTCAGCTTGCCTGCCTCCATAGAACTCGCCATAGGAGGGACCGGGCGGCAGCATCAGCGAGGCCAGATGGCCGGGCGCAAACCGCTCGGCGGTGAACCGAATGTAAACCTCCCGGTTGTGGGCGTAGTCTCCGACGATCGCGCCTCTGTAGGTCGCGTCGAACTGCTGCCGCAGGCTCCAAAAATCTGTCCCCGCTGTAATCCAGGTTTGAATCTGGCGGGCGATGTCGAGCTGCTGGGTGGCCGTGAGGCGCTGGTATTCCTGGGGCTGGAGCGCCTGGGACAGGTCGAACAAATAGTCGTTTTCCGGCTGGCTCCAGGTCGTAGGGGCGGGTGCAGGAGCCGGAGTTGCGGGCGCGACATTTACCACTGGCGCATAGCTGGGCGCAATTGGCGAAATCAGGCTGGGCTGGGACTGGGCCGTGGCGACGACCGGTGTAGCGTTGGGTTGGCCACGCAAGCTGTTCCAGGCCATATAGCCGGTGACGCTGGCCAAGGTCGAGCTGAGCAGTCCAATCGACACCAGGACAATCGGAGTTTTCATCAGAGGTCGCCAAACGTCAGCCTGATCTTTTACAGCCTCTGGCCCGACGGTTCAGGAAGAAATTTTGCTGGAATTCCCAGGAGTGGCAATTGCTGTGGTGGGCGAGATGAGATCTCAGGCCAGAGCTCCCAAACCCATGCTCTCAAACTCATGCTCCCGAACCCATGCTCCCAGGCATCAGCGCCTGATCTGGATCGCCTCGGCGCTACGAAACCACTCCCGAAAGCCTGCGGCCCTTAAGATAAAACTATTCGCCTAGTTAATTGCCTCAATGACCTTGCCGCTTTTTCGCCCCCGGCTACTGCTGCTGGCTGCTCTGACCGGATGCCTTACCGCTTGCACCCCCACCCGATTCCGCTCTTACTATATTCCCTCCGAGTCGATGCAGCCGACGCTACAGGTGCATGACCGAATCTTGACCGATCGCAATAGCTACCAGACCCAGACTCCCGAGCGCGGGGATGTGGTGATTTTTTCACCGCCCGATGCGCTGATTCAGATGGTGCATGGCTCTATCCCGATCAATACCAGAACCGTGTTTGTCAAGCGCATCATTGGCCTGCCGGACGAAGTGGTTGAGGTGAAGCAGGGCAGGGTCTATGTCAACCAGCAGCCGCTCTCGGAAACCTATCTGCTGGAATCTCCCAGCTACACCTGGGGGCCAGTCAAGGTACCTGCCGACTCGTTTATGGTGCTAGGCGACAACCGCAATAACGCCTTCGACAGCCATTTTTGGGGGGCGGTGCCGCGCAGCCACCTGCTGGGAAAAGTCTTCTGGCGCTATTGGCCACCCGACCGGTTTGGAGGGCTTTAGCGGCGACCAGTCTTCCAGCATTCCTCCTGCTGCCAGTCGGGTTCTTTCCCCTGTTTCCTGCCAACAGTTGATGCAAAGGATTGACTTTTTCAGGGCGAGTTCCGCTCAGGAGCAGCCAGAATTCTAGCCCCAGTCCGCTAAGATCAGGGCAACTGCCTCTGGACTAAAGCACTAGAAACTGGATTGCTGTGACTGCTCTAACTCCTGTCGTAACGCCCATCGTTGATTATTTGCGGATTAGCCTGGTCGACCGCTGTAATTTCCGCTGTCAGTACTGTATGCCCGAAGAGGCCGAGCTGGACTATTTGCAGCGCCAGGAATTTTTGAGCAACGCCGAACTGCTGCTGCTGCTGCGCGAGGTTTTGATCCCTGCCGGGTTTCGCCGGTTTCGCCTGACGGGTGGTGAGCCGCTGCTGCGAACGGGATTGGTCGAACTCGTAGAAACAATCGCCAGCTTTCCGGAAACCCGTGACCTGTCTATGACCACCAACGGGTTCCACTTGGCCGAACTCGCCCCCGCCCTCTATCAGGCTGGCCTGCGCCGGATCAACATCAGCCTTGACTCGCTAGAACCCGAAACCTTTGACCGAATCATTGGCAACCGGGGCCGTTCGCGCTGGCAGCAGGTCTGGGAAGGCATCCAGGTGGCCCATCGGGTCGGTTTTTCGCCGCTGAAGCTGAATGTGGTGGTGATTCCGGGTGTCAACGATGGCGAAGTGCTGGATCTGGCGGCCTTGAGCATTGAGCGGGAATGGCACGTCCGGTTCATTGAGTTCATGCCGATTGGCAATGCGGCCCTGTTTGCTGAAGCAGGCTGGATCAACTCAGAAGAACTGCGCCAGCGAATTCGCAACCGCTGGGGGCTGACTGCTGGCCAAGTCGCGGGCAACGGCCCGGCGGATGTGTTCCAAATTCCGGGTGCTAAAGGAACGCTCGGCTTTATTAGCCAGATGTCGGAATGTTTCTGCGACCGCTGTAACCGGATGCGGCTCTCGGCAGATGGCTGGCTGCGGCCCTGTTTGCTGAACGAGTCGGGCCAGATCGACCTGAAAACCCAGCTCAGGAACGGGGTTCCCTTAACCGAACTGCGTCGCCAGGTTCAGGTGCTTTTGACGGCCAAGCCCGAGATCAACTTCAAAATGCGAGATGCGGGCACAACAGGGGCCTACAGGCGCACCATGTCCCAGATTGGCGGCTAGTCAATCGGCCTCTTCAGTCCAGCTGAGCTCGCTTCGAGGGGTGCATCTCAGTTTTGCAGTAAGCATCTATGCTCAAACCGAATGGGCTGGATCAGCGCTAAACTTTGAGGCATTGATCGCGAAAGGAAAGAAGCTGATGGACGCCGATAAGCAAGCCCAAATCCAAGCGCATGTTCAAGCCCTTGCCGCCTTGCTCTATGCAGAAACTGACCCAGAACAGCTCAAAACGCTTGAAGGCATTGAGGCAGCACAAGTGCTCAAACACCGCTCGGCTTACCTCAATGGCCAATTCTCATCCT
>JBJTUI010000021.1:0-3261 GCA_046080625.1 Elainella sp.
GTGATCAACATGGCCCACGGCGAGCTGATGATGCTGGGAGCCTACACCACCTTTGTGGTTCAAAATGCTTTCAAACCTCTGGGCGGCTTCTCGCAGCTCTACATCTTTTTTGCGGTTTTGGCTGCTTTTCTGGTTGCCGCCCTGGTGGGACTGATCCTGGAGCGCGGTGTGATTCGCTACCTCTACGGGCGACCGCTAGAAACCCTGCTGGCTACCTGGGGCGTCAGTTTGATTTTGCAGCAGTTCGTCCGCAGCGTCAGCTGGGTGATGGTGTCGGGGTTGATTGCCTTCTGCCTGCTCTACTTTGGTGGCCTCTGGCTAGCGAAACGGCGGCCCAACTTTGAGCAGATTCGCAGTCTTGCGATTGGGGTGCTGCTGGGGCTGTCGACGGCGATTGCCTGGGCTGTGGGTTCTTTGATGGGCAAAACCTACGGGCTGGCTGCTACAAAACCCTGGTTTGGGGCGCAAAACGTGGACGTGACGGCTCCAAAATGGCTGCTGGGCGGGTTGCCAATCGGCAGCTACCAGTTGCCCTACACCCGCATGTTCATCATGGTGTTGACCGTGCTCTGCGTGCTGGGCATCTATTTCTTTCTCAACAAAACTCCCTGGGGTCTACGAATTCGCTCCGTAACGCAGAATCGCAACATGAGCGCCTGCCTGGGCATTCCGACCCAGAAAGTCGATGCCCTCACCTTTGCCCTCGGGTCTGGTCTGGCGGGAGTCGCAGGCTGCGCCGTCAGTTTGCTGGGTTCGGTTGGTCCCAATACGGGCCAAAACTATATTGTCAACACCTTTATGGTGGTAGTGGTAGGCGGCGTTGGCAAACTGGTCGGCACGATTGTGGGAGCCATGGCAATTGGCATTACCGACTATATTCTGGGCACAGGCTATCTGGCCCTCTGGTTTGCGCCGATTAAACCCCTGGCCGATTTCTTCACCTTCTTTGCCACGACCAGCATGGCCAAGGTGATGGTATTTTTCTTGATTGTGGTGTTCTTGCAGTTTCGGCCAGCGGGGCTGTTCCCCCAAAAGGGTCGCACCGTGGATGCCTGATGATATGGCGGTGGTTATCCTGCTGTACTGCTGTAGATCACGCTTGAGCAAACGGGCTGAGAAAATGCTGAGTGGAATAAACTGTTATGGCTGTTGAGATGGCTGTTGAACCGAGTCGGGCTCAGCTGAAGCGCCAGGCGCTGCTGGTCGAGGCCGGGATCGTGCTGGCGGTTGCGCTGATTTTCATTGTAGTAGTGCCCCTGATCTTGTCCGACTTCCGGCTCAACCTGATGGGTCGGTTTCTAGCTCTGGCAATTGTGGCTCTGGGGATTGATCTGATCTGGGGCTTTACTGGGCTGCTGAGCCTGGGGCATGGCGTCTTCTTCACCCTGGGCGGCTATGCCCTGGCCATGCACCTGAAGCTGCAAATTCCACCTACCGCCAGCTCCCAACTGCCGGAATTCATGTCGCTCTATGGTGTCACCGAATTGCCCTGGTTCTGGAAGCCGTTCTACTCGTTCCCCTTCGCAGCTCTGGCGGTGCTGCTGATTCCGGGCATCCTGGCGGGGCTGCTGGGCTATGTGATCTTCCGCAACCGGATTCGCGGCGTCTATTTCTCGATCTTGACCCAGGCGGCGACGATCATTTTCTTCAACTTCTTCAACGGTCAGCAAAAGCTGTTCAACGGCACCAACGGCCTCACCGACTTCCAGACGTTTTTGGGGGGCAAGGTCAATAGTCCGGGCTCCCAGTATGTCTACTACGTGGCGACGATTCTGTTTCTGGTGCTGGCCTATGCCCTCTGTCGCTGGTTGACGAGCGGTCGATTTGGCCGTCTGCTGGTGGCGATTCGAGACGACGAGAGCCGCACCCGGTTTTCGGGCTACGACCCGACTGGGTTCAAGGTGCTGGTGTTTGCGATCTCGGGTGCGCTGGCCGGACTGGCCGGAGCCCTGTTCACCCTGCAAACCGGAATTATTTCCCCCAACTCAATGAACATTGCCTTCTCGATTGAGATGGTGATCTGGGTGGCCGTGGGCGGCAGGGCGACGCTGGTGGGGGCAATCCTGGGGACGCTGGTGGTCAACTTTGCCAAGAGCCTGCTGAGCGAAGAATTTCCCGATATCTGGCTGTTCTTCCAGGGCGGCCTGTTCCTGCTGATTGTGCTGTTCCTGCCCAACGGCATCATTGGCTGGCTGCGCAACAGCGGTCGTGACTGGTTCCGGCGCATCACCGGACGCGGCCAGGTCGCGACCTATCCCAGCCTAGAAGAAGACCCGGAGGTGGAATATGAACGACAAAATACTGGAAATTGAAAATTTGACCGTCAGCTTTGACGGCTTCAAGGCTCTGAACAATCTCAACTTCAGCCTCGATCCGGGCGAGCTTCGGGTGATCATCGGCCCCAACGGTGCGGGCAAAACCACCTTTCTCGACATCATCACCGGCAAGACCAAACCCACCGAGGGTACCGTCACCTTTAAGGGCAAAAACCTGCGGCCCTACTCAGAGCACCAGATCGCCCGCATGGGCGTAGGCCGCAAGTTCCAGACGCCTCGCGTCTACCTCAACCTGTCACCGCGCGAAAACCTGGAGCTGGCCTGCAACCGCACCAAGAATGTGCTGCCAACTCTCTTTAAAAGGCCACCCACGGCGGAACGCCGGACGATCTCAGGTCTGCTGGAGACGATTGGCCTGCCCCACAAGGCCGACATGAAGGCCAACCTGCTGTCTCACGGCGAAAAGCAATGGCTAGAAATTGGCATGCTGGTGGCCCAATCGCCCGACCTGCTGCTGGTAGATGAACCCGTGGCGGGCCTGACCGACGAAGAAACCGAACGCACGGGCGACCTGCTGACCTCTCTGGCCGCAAGCCATTCGATCATCGTGATTGAACACGACATGGAATTTGTCCGGCAGATTGCCCAGGGCCGGGTGACGGTGCTGCACCAGGGTTCGGTGCTCTGTGAGGGCGCGTTCGACGAGGTCCAAACCGACCCGCGTGTGATCGAGGTCTACCTCGGTCAGGAACAGACTGAACATGCTGCGTAGTTTTTCTAATTAATTCACCATGCTGCAAACGCCTGCCCCGACCGCTACCGACCTGATGCTGCAAGTTTCTGGCCTCAACGTCTATTACGGCGAGAGCCACATCCTGCGCAACGTGGATTTGAGCGTTCCCAAGGGCGAGATGGTCTGCCTAATTGGCCGCAACGGCGTCGGCAAAACCACCCTGCTCAAAACCGTGATGGGTCTGCTGAAGCC